>NZ_JBFTZE010000007.1:0-288421 GCF_056406935.1 Pseudomonas sp. P1_A1
TCCACTGGCGTCTCCAACCTCACCGAAACCAATGCCGCCGTCGACATTTCCACCGCCGGTACCCTGACCATCAGCGACGTCGACAGCGCCGCAACCTTCGTCGCSCAAACCAACACCGCCGGCAGCTACGGCCARTTCTCCATCGGCACCGACGGAGCCTGGAMCTACGTCGCCAACTCCGCGCACAACGAGTTCGCCGCCGGYACCACCTACACCGAYACCTTCGCGGTGAGCAGTGCCGACGGCACCCTCACTTCGGTCACCGTGCACATCCTCGGTACCAACGATGCGGCCGTGCTGTCCACCGGCRTCGCCAACCTCACCGARACCAATGCCGCCGTCGACATTTCCACCGCCGGCACMCTGACCATCAGCGACGTCGACAGCGCCGCAACCTTCGTCGCGCAAACCAACACCGCCGGTAGCTATGGCCAGTTCTCCATCGGCACCGGTGGTGCCTGGACCTACGTCGCCAACTCCGCGCACAACGAGTTCGCCGCCGGTACCACCTACACCGACACCTTCGCGGTGAGCAGTGCCGACGGCACCCTCACTTCGGTCACTGTCCATATCGCCGGCAGCAACGACGCGCCGACGATCACCTCCAACGGTGCTGGTGCGACGGCTTCGGTCAACGTGGCGGAGAACACAACGGCGATCACGACGGTAACGGCGACCGATGTTGATCTGCCGGCACAAACGCTGAGCTACAGCATTGTCGGTGGAGCGGATGCCGCGAAATTCTCGATCGCTTCAGGCACAGGCGTGCTGAGCTTTATCTCTGCACCCAACTTTGAAGCACCGACTGATTCGGGGACGAACAACGTCTATGACGTGATTGTGCGGGCATCGGACGGCACGCTGTTCGACGACCAGGCGATCGCGGTAACCGTAACGGGCGTCAACGACAACTCCCCGGTGATCACCTCCAACGGTGCTGGTGCGACGGCTTCAGTCAACGTGGCTGAGAACACCACAGCGGTCACGACGGTGGCAGCGACCGATGCAGACCTACCGGCACAAACGCTGACCTACAGCATCGTCGGCGGAGTGGATGCTGCGAAGTTCTCGATCGTTTCAGGCACCGGCGTGCTGAGCTTTATCTCTGCACCCAACTTTGAAGCACCGACTGATTCGGGAACGAACAACGTTTATGACGTGATTGTGCGGGCATCGGACGGCACGCTGTTCGACGACCAGGCGATCGCGGTAACCGTAACGGGCGTCAACGACAACTCCCCGGTGATCACCTCCAACGGTGCTGGTGCGACGGCTTCGGTCAACGTGGCTGAGAACACCACGGCGGTCACGACAGTGGTGGCGACCGATGCTGATCTACCAGCGCAGACGCTGAGCTACTCGATCCTGAATACGGCCGGGACGGACTTCAGCAAGTTCTCGATCAGTTCAAGCGGGGTGCTGACGTTCAATTCGGCGCCCGATTACGAGAATCCCCAGGATGTCGGGGGTACCGATGGCGACAACGCCTACGTTGTGGATGTTCAGGTGGCCGACGGCAATGGCGGAATCGACACACAGACCATTACGGTAAACGTGCAGAACGTCGTTGAGACGCCAGTTGATACTGTGCCGCCGACGGTGGCAGTGACGGGGACGGCCCTAGGGAGTTCGGTCGGTTCAACGTCGACAGTCACATTCCAGTTCAGTGAGACGGTGAGCGGTTTCACCCTGTCTGATGTCGCAGTGACGACAACGAGCGGAGTGCCCCGCGGAACCTTCAGTAACTTTACCCAGGTCGACGGCGATACCTTCACCGCGACGCTGACCAGAACGCAGAGCGGTAGCATAAAAGTCGACGTTGCCGCGAACAGCTACACCGACCTGGCGGGTAATCCTGGTGCGGCCGGCAGCAGTGCCAACCTTCCGGCAGGCGTTGCCGGCGACCCCATCAATCTAGCCCTCAACGTTCCGTTGGCCGATATCAGCGGCCCCGTAACGGTGTCCATCAGCGGGGTTCCCTCGGGGTGGGTGTTCAATGCAGGAACCGACAACGGCGACGGCACATGGACCGTGCACACCAACGATCCCGGCGCATTGACTGTGACAGCCCCAAGCGACTTCGTGGGTGCGTTGGTGCTTGACGTCAACATGAACTGGAGCAACAGCGACGGCAGCACCGCCAGCGCCTACGTGTTCAACAACGTCGAAGTCTACGCCCCGGGCGCGCCAATCTTCGCCTTGTCCGCTGACGACAACCTGACCGGCTCGTCTGGCGCCGACACCTTCGTCTTCGCCCAGCCGATCGGCAACAACCAGATCTACAATTTCAACGCCACGGCAGACAAGATCGACTTGATTGGCTTCACGGGCGTCAACGGCTTTGCAGACTTGAGTATCACTAACGACGCCAACGGCAATGCACTGGTCAGCATAAGCACCGGCCAGACGGTCACTCTCAAAGGTGTCGATGCGGCGGACTTGAGCGAAGCGAACTTCCAGTTCGATGTCGACCCGCTCACCAACAACACCGGTACCCTCACCATTGCCGACGGCGCGATCATGCCGTTCGGTGGCAGCATCAATAACAGCGGCACCATCGAGCTCGGCTCCGCCGGCAGCGTGACCAGCCTTGAGGTTCTGTTCCGTGGCGCGACGTTAACCGGTGGCGGCCAGGTGCTGCTATCCGACAACGCGCAAAACGTGATTTTTGGCGGCAGTGCCGACACCGTGCTGACCAACATCGACAACCGCATTTCCGGCGCCGGCCAGTTGGGCGCCGGGCAGATGGTGCTGATTAATGCGGGGCTGATCATGGCCAGCGGGCTGAACAGCCTGGTGCTCGATACCGGCACCCACACTATCACCAACAGCGGGGTGCTGGAGTCCACAGGCCCAGGCGGCATGACGGTGGCCAGTACGGTCGAAAACACCGGCCACCTGTGGGCCAATGGTGGCGACCTGCGCCTGCTGGCCGACGTGACCGGCGATGGCAGCGCGACCATCGACGGTAACGCGACCCTGACCTTCTCCGGTGCTGCACACGGGTCCGTCGCCTTCCACGGCGAAGGCGCGGGCACGCTGGTGATCGCACAGGCCGAAACAGCGGGCTCGCTGGCCGGCATCCTCGGCCTTGAGAGCGATGACATGCTGACGTTCGGCAATCTCGCTTTCGGCGCCAACACCCAGCTCAGCTACAACGCCAACGCCTCTGGCGCCGGCGGCCTGCTGACAGTGGACGACGGCGTGCATCGGGCCGAGGTGAACCTGCTGGGGCATTACTCGGCGGAAGACTTCCAGGTCACCGACGGCGGCGCGGCCGGCACCCAGGTCAGTTACCACGGAGAATCCAGCGGCACGCTGGTGGGCACCATGCTCGCAGACACGATCAGTGGCGGCGACGGCAACGACATCATCGTAGGCCGTGAAGGCGCAGACACGCTCAGCGGTGGCGCGGGCGCCGACGTGTTTGCCTACTTCAACGTGAATGAAGGCGGCGACCATATCCTCGACTACAACTACGCCGAAGGGGACAAAATCGACCTCTCCGCACTGCTCAAGGCGAACTTTGTCAGCGGCACCAGCCAGGTGTCGGACTTTGTCCAAGTGGTGCAGACCGGCAGCGACATCACCGTGAAGGTAGATACCGATGGTGCAAGCAATGGCAAGAACTTCGTCGACGTGGCGGTGCTTGACCACACGGGTACGCCTGGGCCAGATCTGGTGCGCACCTGGTTCGGGGATTCCGAGCATACGCTGACGGCTTGATATTAGGCTGGAGTTGAGCAGTTGATAATGGTGGAGACCAGGGAAGGTCGAACCATTATCTGGCTACTCACTCCTTCGCTCACACCGCCCCTGACCATTTGATTCACCGGAGAATGCAACGCGTTAGATGAACCTCTGGGTTGCGTAGTTTAATGTGCACTACCCTGGAAAAGGATTTCATCGTGTACATCAAAGGACGCTACATCGTATCTGCCTGCGCACTGCTGTTTTTCCAGCACGCACTGGCGACCGGAATGGACTGCACAAAAGCGGCAAACGCTGTCGAAAATACAATTTGCGCGAACAAAGGACTGTATGAGCTGGATACGCAAATGGGGTCGGTCTATCGAACGCTGATGAACGCCGCTTCGCCGGCGCAGGTTGAACTGAAGAGATCCCAGCGCCAGTGGTTGAAAGTGCGCAATGAATGCGTCGAAGACGTCTCCTGCCTGGACCAACACTATCGCGAACGCTTGCAGGCATTGCACATGCAATGGGTCGACGTCGTTGCCTATCAACCCGACGGTGTCGATAAACAGGTGATGGAGGATTTGCAACAACGCATCCAGGACCTGAGCAAGGACAATCCGGAGTTTGCACTGGAGCGAGCACTCGACTCTATGGCGTTCGACAGCAGCACAACTTCATTCCCTGGTGACTCGGGTGAAGATGAGCAATCCCTCTTTCCCAAGACCATTCCCCAAGATGTTACAAAGGACGAATGGAAGGCGCTGAAAGCTTCCGACATCGACGACGCCGCTGAATCCGGGCACACCTCATACACGCTGATGGATATGGATGGCGACGGACAGCGTGACCTCATCGTTGAAACCTATTCCGGCGGCACCGGGATGTTCAGTTACACGCAAACCTACCGTCGAAGTGAAGGTCGGTTCATCAGCAGGACATCGGGGCCTGCCCATGAATCCGGCCCACTTTTCTATACCAATGAACGCGGCGCCAACCAATCCGTGAACTGGATCAAGGCTCGCGGAAAAATCTACTTAGCCTACCGAAACGGTAGCTACGGCGTTGACCAGGTCTTTCTTCTCAATCCCCTGAAGATCAATAACAAAGTGCCTACACTGACCGTTCGCTACGGCTATCAACTGACAGTGCCCCACACTCAATATCTGGAGGACGGCACCACCGCTTTCGAACTGGAGCCAGCCCTGCATAAGGCACTCGCGAAAGCCCTGATCAAAGTGAATACAGATGAAACCCTGGAGACTGGTCAACAAAAACCCCCGATCTGCCCGATCCCCCCTTCAGTAAAAGACAGTGATGACTATTACAGCTTCGGAGCGAGTTACTACGCGGTCGAACCCGTCGCCGATATGCCGGTGGTCATCGGCAATGAGTGCTACATCGCAAGGCTGATCAATTGGTACGGGAGCTACGGCAACAAGAATGGACTGTTTGCACTACTGACGTTGCGCAAACCGGGATCTGAAGATCAGGAACGCAGTTATTCGGTCAACGGACGTCGACATATCACACGAGTGAGCACATCAATTGGCAAGACCGAAGGTGGGGCTGAAAATTTTTAGTCAGCTCATCCACCGATAGATAGCCACAAAAAAAGCCCCACCAGATCACTCTGTGTGGGGCTTTCAAATATATGGTGTCCCAGGGCAGGTTCGAACTGCCAACCTTCCCCTTAGGAGGGGGATGCTCTATCCAATTGAGCTACTGAGACACAAGTTGCGCGCAAGGAATGCGCGGCGATGGACGGCGTGCATGTTAACGGGCAGGCCCGCTTTTGTCATGTCGTCCGTAGGGCTTTTTAAGTGTAGGCAGACGCCCCACGGTAGCGTGGCTTTGTTTACCGTGCAAATTGCATCACCGCAAAATGCCATCATTGCATAATGCAATGCCGGCATTTTGTTAAAATAGCTTAATTCGTTGTTTTTAAAGGATTTAATAGCCGTTAAACTTTTGGCATGCGGGCTGCTTCGACTGTTCTCCAGGAACGAAGGAGATCAGCCCCATGAACAGCGCTCTTTTAGTCGCAAATGCAGTGGCCCTGGCGGTTCTGTTGGGTTTTCAGTTCTTCCCCGAAAACGACGCCGTGATGGTTGCCCAACGCACGCCCCATGACCTGCAGCTGCAAAAAGCGCCTCAATTGGCAGCCATGAGCGATCAACACAGTTTTGTCGGCCAAGAGGTGAGCCAGGAGAGCACTCAGCTGCGCACGCAGTCTTTTGAACGCTTGGTATTTTGAATCACCCCATCAGGAGCACAGCATGTCCAAATCAGCCGCAGGGTTTTTTATCCTCGCTTTACTGAGTGGCATCCTTCATCTGTCATTAGTCCAGGACACGATCGTCACCCTACCCCTGATTGCCTGCGGCGTGTTCAGTGCGCTGTTCGTGCTGGCCCTGATCGCCGGGCGCAAGATCAAGTTCGATCCGGTTCTGCGCTGACGCTCAGCAACTCCAGAAGACTGGCAACGGTGATCGCAAGGTCTCCGGAGTTATCGAGTCGCCGGATCTGCGCATCACCGATTGAATCGTCAGCCGTGAACAGCGCATTGCGGCGCAGTCTCGCTTCAATTTCTGCCGGGCTTTCACGCCCCCGCCGTAGCAGGCGTTCTCGCAGAACTTCATCCTTGACCGTCAACAGCACTGGCAATATCGTGGGATAGTGCTGCTGCGCTTCTGCCAAGTGGCCGCGCGAACCATTGATCAGCACATCGCGACCGTCCTTGAGCCATTGGTCTATGCGCGCAGGAATACCGTAATCCAGCCCATTGGCCTGCCAATACAGCGCGAAATCCCCTTTGCTTCTGCGTCGCTCAAACTCTTCGCGGGACACCTCGATGGCGTCTTCGCCCACGGATTCAGCCGAACGCGTAATAACCCGCCGCACGACTTCACAATTGCGCTCCCGCAACGGCCCGCGAGCGGCTTCGATGAGGCTGTCCTTGCCGGATCCCGAAGGCCCCATTAAATAAATCAGCCTGCCATCCATCCTGAAATCATCCCATACCGTCCGTCCGCCCTAGTAAATCGGCCATTTGCCACTATCCTGTACAAGGTAAGGAACAAGGATCGAATCCGCATAGCATGCACCTTCAGGCGTCTTCGAGCATCACCTGTTGGGCAAGAGGACGCGGTCAGCGATACGGACTCATGGAATGTTTTCAAACCAGTCCGCATTTCTGATAATAGGTGCTGGCATTAAGCCTTTACCCAGATCAATATTTGTCACAGAATTGACGCCAATGATCTGGCTAATTTGAGGCATGATGTGCGCCTCTATCAATTCAGGTTGAACATTTGGTCGGAGTGCTTGTCCTATCTGACATCCTGCGGCCTATCCCGAGAACCGCTCCCCTGAACTAACCGGTTAAATATATGCGCCCATTGAAACAGGCAATTTATTCCAGCCGTACGGCTGACAAGTTCGTCGTACGTCTGCCAGACGGAATGCGTGAACGCATTGCCGAGGTGGCTCGCAATCATCATCGCAGCATGAATTCCGAAATCATCGCGCGCCTTGAGCAGAGTCTTATTCAGGAAGGCGCGTTGGGCGAAGAATTGAGCATGCGCCTGGACAGCCCCGAGCTGTCATTGCACGAACGCGAACTGCTGCAACGCTTCCGCCAACTCTCCCACCGCCAGCAAAACGCTCTGGTTTCGCTGATCGCACATGACGCCGAAATGGCTGCAGACGCTTCCTGATTCATCCCGAAAGCTCAAGCCAGCGTAATTGCTGGCTTTTTTTTGCCTGAAATTCGGCCAAAAAAAACCCGCCGATTGGGCGGGTTCTTTGAGGTAGAACGTCAGAGCAGAAAAATCGTCGCCAGCCCGAGGAAGATGAAAAAGCCACCACTGTCGGTCATCGCAGTGATCATCACGCTCGCGCCCATTGCCGGGTCGCGCCCAAGCCGCGCCAGGGTCATCGGAATCAACACCCCCATCAATGCCGCAAGCAACAGGTTAAGCGTCATGGCGGCGGTCATCACCACGCCCAGGGACCAACTGCCATAAAGCAGGTAGGACACCACACCAATCACCCCACCCCAGACCACGCCATTGATCAAGGCGACCGCCAACTCCTTGCGCATCAACCTCGACGTATTGCCGGTACTGACCTGGTCCAGCGCCATGGCCCGAACGATCATGGTGATCGTCTGGTTACCCGAGTTGCCGCCGATACCCGCCACGATCGGCATCAATGCCGCGAGCGCGACAAGTTTCTCGATAGAGCCCTCGAACAAACCGATCACCCGGGATGCAACAAACGCGGTGATCAGGTTTATCGCCAGCCAGGCCCAACGGTTGCGCAGGGATTTCCAGACTGACGCAAAAATATCTTCTTCTTCGCGCAGACCCGCCATGTTGAGAACTTCGTTTTCGCTCTCTTCACGAATCAGGTCGACCATTTCATCGATGGTCAGACGACCAATAAGCTTGCCGTTCTTGTCGACCACCGGGGCCGAGATCAAGTCGTAACGCTCGAACGCCTGAGCAGCCTCGTAAGCGTCTTCGTCCGGATGAAAACTCACCGGATCGCTGGCCATCACTTCCGAGACCTGTTTATCCGGGTCGTTGACCAAAAGGCGCTTGATCGGCAACACGCCCTTGAGCACGCCGTCGTAATCGACCACGAACAGTTTGTCGGTATGGCTTGGCAACTCTTTGAGACGACGCAGGTAACGCAACACCACTTCAAGACTGACATCCTCACGGATGGTCACCATCTCGAAGTCCATCAGCGCACCGACCTGCTCCTCGTCATAGGACAACGCGGAGCGGACGCGCTCACGCTGTTGCGCATCGAGGGTTTCCATCAGCTCGTGGACGACGTCTCGCGGCAGCTCGGAGGCCAGGTCAGCGAGTTCGTCGGCATCCATGTCCTTGGCCGCCGCCAGGAGCTCGTGATCATCCATGTCGGCGATCAGGGTTTCACGAACCGAATCGGATACTTCGAGCAGAATGTCGCCGTCGCGGTCGGCCTTGACCAATTGCCAGACGGTCAGACGATCGTCCAGTGGCAAGGCTTCAAGGATGTGGGCAACGTCGGCGGAGTGCAGATCATCGAGCTTGCGTTGCAACTCGACGAGGTTTTGCCGGTGAACCAGGTTCTCGACCCGGTCGTGATGCGGACCTTCCTGGCGATGAGTCAGGTCTTCGACCACCCGCTGGCGCTGCAGCAGCTCAACGACTTGAGCGAGGCGGTCCTGCAAGCTTTCCTGCGTTTTCTTTACTTCAACTTCAGACATAGGCGAACTCCACTCCCAGCAGCGGGGCACGCCGGAAGGATCAATCAGTCAATTCATGATTGTAAAAACGGGGTACTGAGTAACTACTGGGTAAGTCCATGGAGGTATTCCACAAGCCCCGGCGGGGCTGACGGGCGCAATGATAACACCGCCTGACGGTTTTAAACGTTAAAAAATCGCGGCTGAAACAAGCGCTTGCGAGACAAACCTGAGCGCTGTCCTGATCCATGGAACTGCGACGACTCATCCTGAAAAGAAAACACACCGCCGTCGAAAAATGTAACGGCTACCCTTGATAAGGACCGTCAAGGAGGACGTCGAATGCCATGGAATGCTGATTATTTTTTGCTTGCCGCCCTGCTCTGCCTGCCGCCCTGGGCGTTTGCTACGACCGTCCACCGGTGCGAAGCCCCTGATGGTCGCATCACCTTCACGACCTTGAGCTGCACGGCCGGAGAAAGCCTTTCGCTTCAGGACGTGCGCACGTTCTTGCCAGGCAGCACGACAGCCCTGATGCCAGAAGCCGAGGTTCGCGAAACATCGGGTATGAAAAAACCAAGGAGAGAGCCGACGGTCGTTGGTCAGTCCGAGGACAAATGTGGAAATCTGCTCAGCGCGAAGGAACGCCGTATCGCGATCATCAATCAGCGAGTGGTTGCCGGCATGAGTCAGCAGGATGTCGAAAGCGCTCTCGGCAAGCCAGACAAGATCAGCACTCGCAATTCAGCCATGAGCTACCGCTACGACAACAAGCGAGGGCGCAGTGCTCACATCGAGTTCGATGAGAAAGGTTGTACCAAAGGAAAAGCCAAATCGCAGACGGCAAAAAGCCCGCGTTAAACGCGGGCTTTTTGTTGTTTGGTGCACTCGACAGGATTCGAACCTGTGACCGCTCGGTTCGTAGCCGAGTACTCTATCCAGCTGAGCTACGAGTGCATTTGTGTTTTTATACCAGATCACAACTGGTTGGAGCCAAGTTATTCACATTGCTGCAAACAACTCTTAAATGGTGCACTCGACAGGATTCGAACCTGTGACCGCTCGGTTCGTAGCCGAGTACTCTATCCAGCTGAGCTACGAGTGCATTTGTTGCCGCGCATTATAGGCCGTTAAATCTTTTTGTAAAGCACTTTTTCTATTAATTTCAACAACTTACCGAAGAAGCCAGATTACAACGTACTAAACAAATAATGGCGGAGAACGGGGGATTCGAACCCCCGACACCCTTTTGAGGTGTACTCCCTTAGCAGGGGAGCGCCTTCGGCCACTCGGCCAGCTCTCCGCAACACGGGGCGTATATTAACCAGCTTTATCCCCGTTTGCAAACATAAAAAACGATAAAAATTAATGGCTTGGTTCTTCGTCCTTCTCTTTCTTGATACGCAGGTAAATTTCCTCACGGTGCACAGCCACCTCTTTCGGGGCGTTGACACCAATACGCACTTGATTTCCTTTAACGCCGAGCACGGTCACGGTGATTTCGCCATCACCAATAATCAGGCTTTCTGCGCACCGACGAGTCAGAATCAGCATACCTTTCTCCTCACGCATTTCATTTCAGGGACAACAGTCTGCAAAAAAAAGGCATCCGACCTACAACCGAAAAGGTCGCAGCCCTACATGCCTGAGTATTGACTAGCGCGAGCAAAAGAACAGTTTTGGTACGCACCATTCAAAAAACGAAGGGCGCGGTCAGACCGCGCCCTTCGGGGGAAACGCGTTACTCGCCCTGTCGGGCCGGCGCGTCCAGTTCGAAAGCTGTGTGCAGGGCGCGCACAGCCAGTTCCAGGTACTTCTCTTCGATCACCACGGACACCTTGATTTCCGAAGTCGAGATCATCTGGATGTTGATGCTTTCTTTCGCCAGGGATTCGAACATGCGGCTGGCCACGCCTGCGTGGGAGCGCATGCCGACGCCAACGATCGAGACCTTGGCAATCTTGGTGTCGCCAACCACTTCACGGGCACCGATCTCGCGAGCGGTGTTTTCCAGCACGGATTGCGCCGCCTGGTAGTCGTTGCGGTGCACGGTGAAGGTGAAGTCGGTGGTGTTATCGTGCGCAACGTTCTGCACGATCATGTCGACTTCGATGTTCGCGGCACTGATCGGGCCGAGAATCTTGAACGCCACGCCCGGGGTGTCTGGCACGCCACGGATGGTCAGCTTGGCTTCATCGCGGTTGAAGGCGATGCCGGAAATGATCGGCTGTTCCATGGTTTCCTCTTCATCAATAGTAATGAGGGTGCCCGGACCCTCCTTGAAGCTGTGCAGTACGCGCAGCGGAACGTTGTACTTGCCGGCGAACTCGACCGCACGGATCTGCAACACCTTGGAACCGAGGCTGGCCATTTCCAGCATCTCTTCGAAGGTGATCTTGTCCAGACGCTGAGCCACGGACACCACACGCGGGTCGGTGGTGTAGACACCGTCGACGTCGGTGTAGATCTGGCATTCGTCAGCCTTCAGGGCTGCCGCCAGTGCCACGCCAGTGGTGTCGGAACCGCCACGACCGAGCGTGGTGATATTGCCGTGCTCGTCGACGCCCTGGAAACCGGCGACAACCACCACACGACCGGCCTTCAGGTCGCCGCGAATCTTCTGGTCATCAATCTGCAAGATACGCGCTTTATTGTGCGCGCTATCCGTCAGAATCCGTACCTGGTTGCCGGTGTACGACACCGCTGGCACGCCACGCTTGATCAGCGCCATGGCCAACAGTGCAATCGTCACCTGCTCACCGGTGGAAACGATCACATCCAGTTCACGCGGAACCGGTTGGCCGTCGCCACTGATTTGCTTGGCCAGATCGATCAGACGGTTGGTTTCGCCGCTCATTGCAGACAGCACAACCACCAGGTCATCGCCCGCATCGCGGAATTTCTTAACCTTGTCGGCGACCTGCTCGATTCTCTCGACAGTGCCGACTGAGGTGCCTCCAAATTTCTGTACGATCAAAGCCATTTCAAAGCCGCCTCTGCCCATGAAGGGCGCCCAATAATCACTCAAACAGCGTTCTGGCCCGCCACTAGACCGCGGGCCAGGCACACTGCCTTATAAACCCTGCTCTACAAATGGAACAGTCAGGGCCAATGCGGCATCCAGTGCGCCAGCGTCAGTACCACCGCCCTGCGCCATGTCTGGACGACCACCGCCCTTCCCGCCCACTGCCGCAGCAGCCTGTTTCATCAAATCACCGGCTTTGAGTTGGCCAGTCAGGTCTTTGGTCACGCCTGCAACCAGAACGACCTTTTCCTCATGGACACTGCCGAGCAGGATCACTGCGCGGCCGAGTTTGTTTTTCAGTTGATCGACCAGTGCCAGCAGCGCCTTGCCGTCCTGGCCGTCCAGACGCACGGCCAGCACTTTCACGCCTTTGACGTCCAGGGCAGAGGCCGACAGATCGTCGCCCGCCGCGCTGGCAGCCTTGGCCTGCAACTGCTCGAGTTGCTTCTCCAGCAGACGGTTGCGCTCCAGCACAGCCGACAGCTTGTCGATCAGGTTATCGCGACTGCCCTTGACCAGGTTGGCCGCTTCCTTGAGTTGTTCTTCTGCAGCATTCAAGTAGGCCAGTGCCGCGGCACCGGTGACTGCCTCGATACGACGCACACCCGAAGCCACACCGCCTTCGCTGATGATTTTCAGCAGACCGATGTCGCCGGTACGGGTGGCGTGAATGCCGCCGCACAGCTCGACGGAGAAATCGCCCATGCTCAGCACGCGTACGCTGTCGCCGTACTTCTCGCCGAACAGCGCCATGGCGCCTTTCTGCTTGGCGGTTTCGATGTCGGTTTCTTCGGTTTCAACTTCGGAGTTCTTGCGAATCTCGGCGTTGACGATGTCTTCCAGCGCCTTCAACTGCTCAGGCTTGATCGCTTCGAAGTGGCTGAAGTCAAAGCGTAGACGCTGACTGTCGACCAACGAGCCTTTCTGCTGAACGTGTTCGCCCAGCACCTGACGCAATGCAGCGTGCAACAAGTGAGTCGCCGAGTGGTTCAGCGACGTCGCGTGGCGCACTTCGGCATCGACATGAGTCTCCACCGGAGCACCTACGATCAGGCTGCCCGAATCCAGCACACCGTGGTGCAGGAACGCACCGCCGGTCTTGGTGGTGTCGCGCACGTCGAAACGCGCAGCGCCAGCCTGGAGGAAGCCGCAATCACCAATCTGACCACCGGATTCGGCATAGAACGGCGTCTGATCGAGCACGACCACGCCCTCTTCGCCTTCGCTCAGTACGTCAACCGATTGCCCTTCTTTATAGAGAGCAACGATTTTGGCGGAACCGCTGTGAGCGGTGTAACCGGTGAATTCGGTGGCCACATCAACCTTGACCAGGCTGTTGTAGTCCATGCCGAAGGAGCTGGCGGAGCGGGCACGCACGCGCTGGGCTTCCATTTCGCGCTCGAAGCCTGCTTCGTCGATGGTCAGGCTGCGCTCACGGGCGATGTCTCCGGTCAGGTCCATCGGGAAACCGTAGGTGTCGTAGAGTTTGAACACTACGTCGCCCGGTACCACGTCGCCTTTGAGTTCGGCCAGATCCTGCTCGAGGATTTTCAGGCCCTGCTCCAGGGTCTTGGCGAATTGCTCTTCTTCGGCCTTCAGCACGCGCTCGATGTGCGCCTGTTGGGATTTCAGCTCAGGGAACGCTTCGCCCATCTCGGCGACCAGGGCCGCAACGATCTGGTAGAAGAAGCTGCCCTTGGCGCCCAATTTGTTGCCGTGACGGCAAGCGCGACGAATGATCCGGCGCAGTACATAACCGCGACCTTCGTTGGACGGCAGCACGCCGTCGGCAATCAGGAAACCGCAGGAACGGATGTGGTCAGCCACGACTTTCAGGGAAGCCTGATTGTCGTTGGTGCAACCGATGGCCTTGGCCGATGCGCTCAGCAGGCTCTGGAACAGGTCGATTTCATAGTTCGAATGAACGTGCTGCAGCACGGCACTGATCCGCTCAAGACCCATGCCGGTATCCACCGACGGGGCTGGCAACGGGTGCAACACGCCATCGGCGGTGCGGTTGAACTGCATGAACACGTTGTTCCAGATTTCGATGTAACGGTCGCCGTCTTCTTCCGGCGAGCCCGGTGGGCCACCCCAGATGTCGGCGCCGTGATCGTAGAAAATCTCGGTGCAAGGACCGCACGGGCCGGTATCGCCCATGGTCCAGAAGTTGTCGGAAGCGTACGGCGCGCCCTTGTTGTCGCCGATGCGAACCATGCGCTCGGCCGGTACACCGACTTCTTTGGTCCAGATGTCGTAGGCCTCGTCATCGCTGGCGTAGACGGTCACCCAGAGTTTTTCTTTCGGCAGGTTCAGCCATTTGTCGGAGGTCAGGAACGTCCAGGCAAAGGTAATGGCGTCACGCTTGAAATAATCGCCGAAGCTGAAGTTACCCAGCATTTCGAAGAAGGTGTGGTGACGGGCGGTATAACCGACGTTTTCCAGGTCGTTGTGCTTGCCGCCGGCGCGCACGCATTTCTGGCTGCTGACGGCGCGGGTGTACGCGCGTTTTTCCTGGCCCAGGAAGCAGTCCTTGAACTGGTTCATCCCCGCGTTAGTGAACAGCAGGGTTGGGTCGTTGCCCGGAATCAAAGAGCTGGAGGCTACACGGGTGTGGCCTTGTTCTTCGAAGAAGCGAAGGAAGGCTTCACGGATTTCTGCGCTTTTCATTAGGTTCTTCCACGGAGGCTGCGGCCAAAGGCCTGTGCGAAACGTCAACAGACGAAGCGACGGCAAAGGGCCGCATTATATCGGCCCTGCGCGCGGGGTACAGCGTGTTTATACGATAGAAATGGTCAATTGGACCGCTAACGCGATCAGATGCGGGAAAACTCGACGAATGTAGCGACGACCTGCTCGATTTGCGCACGGCTGACGTCCATGTGCGTGACCATTCGCAGACGAGCGGCAGCGCTGAGCTTGACCCCGCGTGTCGCGGCGAAGGCCTTGAGCGCTTCGGCCTTGTCGCCCATTTTTACGTAAACCATGTTGGTTTGCACCGGCTCGACCTCATACCCCGCCGCTCGCAGGCCTTCGGCCAGCCATTGTGCGTTGGCATGGTCGTCGGCCAGGCGCTGAACATTATTATCCAGCGCATACAGCCCCGCCGCCGCGAGAATCCCGGCCTGGCGCATGCCGCCGCCGACCATCTTGCGCAGACGTCGCGCCTTGGCGATCAACTCCGCCGAGCCGCACAGCACCGAACCGATCGGCGCGCCCAGGCCTTTGGACAGGCAAACCGAAACCGAATCGAAATGCTGAGTGATCTCCCGGGCATCGACACCCAGCTTGACCGCCGCGTTGTAGAGACGCGCGCCATCCAGATGCAGCGCCAGGCCATGCTCACGAGTGAAGCGGCGAGCCTGGGCCAGATATTCCAGCGGCAGCACCTTGCCCTGCATGGTGTTTTCCAGCGCCAGCAAACGGGTGCGCGCGAAGTGGAAGTCGTCCGGTTTGATCGCGGCGGCGACTTGCGCCAGGTCCAGCGAACCATCGGCTTGCACTTCCAGCGGCTGCGGCTGGATCGAACCGAGCACCGCCGCGCCACCACCTTCGTACTTATAGGTGTGGGCCTGCTGACCGACAATGTACTCGTCACCGCGCTCGCAGTGAGCCATCAAGCCCAGCAGGTTGCTCATGGTGCCCGTCGGGACAAACATTGCCGCGGCAAAACCCAACTGATTTGCAAGCTCGGCTTCCAGTCGATTGACCGTCGGATCTTCGCCATAAACGTCGTCACCGGTGGCCGCATTGGCCATCGCGTCGAGCATCCCTGCGGTCGGTTGAGTGACGGTGTCGCTACGAAGATCGATAACGCTCATGAATCTGGCCTCGGTAAACAGGGGAAGAATCCGTTTCGGAAAGGAATTACTGCCGTCATGCCGACAATTAATCAAGCCTTGAACGAGGAAAAGGCGCTTTATGCCTTCGGAAAACCCGATAGCAATCATCAGAAAGCAGCCATGCACGCCCCGAAAATATGTGTTAAAAACGCTTCGCCGCCAAACAATCTGGCGGCAAAACGTTCTCAGGGCGGGGTGCAACTCCCCACCGGCGGTAATTGCGCGCAATGCGCATAGCCCGCGAGCGCTTGGCGACAGGCACGGCAATGGCTGTGATGGCGGCAAGGTCAGCAGACCCGGTGTGATCCCGGGGCCGACGGTCATAGTCCGGATGAAGAGAGAACGGGATTGATACCAAAGGGCCGTCCGCAGCTCGTGCGAGCGTGCGTACCCTTAAATCCCATTCGATTCATAACGCCCTGTTTTTCACACAAACAGGAGTCAGAACATGCAACCCACCGCAATCGATAGCAAAAGCAAAAACCATCAGGGCGAGCGCGTCGCGTTCATCCAGGCCTGCTGGCACAAGGAAATCGTCGATCAGAGCCGTAAAGGCTTCGTCGCTGAAATGATTGCCCAGGGTTATCAGGAATCGGACATCGATTTCTTCGAAGTCGGTGGCGCCTTTGAAATTCCGCTGCACGCCAAGTTGCTGGCCAAGTCCGGCCGTTATGCCGGCATCGTCGCCGCGGGCCTGGTGGTCGATGGCGGCATCTATCGCCACGAATTCGTCGCCCAGTCGGTAATCAGCGGCCTGATGCAGGTTCAGCTGGAAACCGAAGTGCCAGTGTTCTCGGTGGTTTTGACCCCGCACCACTTCCATGCCGGTGAAGAACATCAGAAGTTCTTCTTCGAGCATTTCGTGCACAAAGGTCAGGAAGCGGCGAAGACGTGCGCGGATACACTGCACAAGACTCGCGCGTTGCGTCGTAGTGAGCCCCGCGCGGTAGCCGTCTAGTTGGATGATCGTTCCCACGCTCTGCGTGGGAACGATCATTGCGCGAAAGTCAGACCAGGTTTTCGTCGGTGGTCGGTACGATCAGGATGCCGGCGCGCAGGCCGTTCTTGACCCTGGGGTTCGGGAAGATGATCCGGGCGCCCTGCTCTTCGATGATCCAGCGGGTATTGGCGATATCCTCGGCCAGCACATAACCCACTTTCAATTCCGAAAAGTTTTCGATGTCCGCCGGCAGGTTCAGGCGGAAGTTATCGCTGTGCTTGATCACTTCCCGGGCCACGCTGAACAACTGCAGCCCTTCCAGCCCTTCATCGGTCATTGGCGGCTCGGTGCCTTCGATGATCTGCTTCAGGCGGGTTTCCAGCAGGCTGACGTTGACCCCTTCGTTCTGCCCGAACGGCCGGGCCTTGCCCAGCTCCAGGGTGAAGGACTCGGCATCGAGCTTATCGTAGGTGTAGGAGCTGAAGACGATGGAGGGTTTGTTCTGCAACAGCACCGCCTCCATGCCGGCGGCGCGCAAGCGAGCCAGCTCCTGGCGTGAATGCTGACGGCCTTCTTTCCAGGGGTACAGGGCGAACTGCTCGATTTTCGAGCCACGGATCGCCGTGTGCAGGTCGTAGTGCAGACGGTTGCGATCCGGCAGGCTGAAGAACGTCGCCGCCAGCCGCTCCAGCTCACAGGCGCGCAAGGCCTCGGAACCGCTGCTTTGTTCGTGACGGCCGTTGAACAGCCGATTGACGTCCTGCTCGATGAAACGTTCACCGCGACGGATGGCCTCGGGATTGCCGAACAGGAACAGAATACGGGCGCGCGGCTTCAAGTCACCGCGGGCGATGTCATGCAACAGGCGATCGAGCAACTCGATCGGCGCTGTTTCGTTGCCATGGATACCGGCCGACAGCAGCAGGTCCAGGCCATTGTCGCGAGCTTCAGGTGGCCGGACTTCCAGCGCACCTTCGCTCAACCAGCGCATCCGTACGCCTTCGACAGTCAGTTGAGTCTTCTCCGCCGGTTCGCGGCCGGCGAGGGTCAGTTCAAGCAGTTTGCCGAGGGCGAGCATAGAGCGGTTTCCTTAGTGGTCGTGATTGCAATCCGGGCCGTGCACGTGGTCCTCATCATCGCCGAGGTCGGCCGGTTCCATCTCCAGTTGCAGACTTACCAGATTAGTCGCCAATGGGCGCAGCAGCAGGTTGGCGTATTCAGCGTCACCCTCTTCGACGTCCACGCCGATCAGCAGCTGGCCACGGCCGTCCTGCTGGATCCACAGCTCTTTGCCTTGCCACATGACCGCGACGCGGGTGCAGGAAGTTTCCAGTTGCGTGCCGTCGGTGTCTTCAAGGATCAGCTGCAGGGTATCGCTCATGTATTTACGCTCTCATCTGGAGATTAAGCGGCGCGCTTGCCATTCATATAAAAAGCCAAAGCGCGCCGGCTATCAATTGATCTGGAATGGATAAACCGCGCCCAGTTTAAGGATTTGCGTCAGTTCATCCAGTGCCGTCCGGCACTCAAGCAACAATTGCGGGTCCGCCAGATCGTTTTCGGTCATGCGGTCGCGGTAGTGCTTTTCGACCCACTCGGTCAATGTGCCGTACAACGGAGCCGTCATGATAACCCCTTGGTTGACGGCCGCCAGCTCGGTTTCGTTGAGGGCGACTCGCAACCGCAGGCAAGCCGGACCACCGCCGTTCTGCATGCTCTGCTTGAGGTCGAAGACTTTCACTTCGCGGATCAGACCGCCAGCGCTGGTCAGGCCTTGCAGATACTGCCAGACGCGTTCGTTGCCATGGCACTCTTCCGGCACGATCAACAACATGGAGCCGTCAGGACGCGACAGCAGCTGGCTATTGAACAGGTAGGAAC
This sequence comes from Pseudomonas sp. P1_A1, assembly GCF_056406935.1. NCBI lineage: Bacteria > Pseudomonadati > Pseudomonadota > Gammaproteobacteria > Pseudomonadales > Pseudomonadaceae > Pseudomonas > Pseudomonas sp. P1_A1. The sequence goes on from NZ_JBFTZE010000007.1 coordinate 18,624, forward strand.
GAACGGCGTCTTCCACGGTGACCGCGGAACGCGGTACGCAGATCGACTGAAATTTCCCACCGACTTTTGCCAGTTTGCCTTGCAGCTCAGCGAGCATCTGGTCGGTGTCGAGGAAGGCGTCCTCGTGATAGAACAGCACCTCGCCGTTGCCCACGGCGATCACGTCGTTATGGAATACGCCCTGATCGATCACCGAAGGGTTCTGCTGGGCGTAGACCACGCCGTCATCGCTCAAGCCGTGCAGGCGAGCGACGGCCTGGGAGGCTTCGAGGGTCTGGCGCGCCGGGTACTTCTGCGGGGACGGATAACGGGTGTCGAACGCGCTACGACCGAACACGAAAAACTCGACGCCGGCTTCGCCGTAGTCACGGCAGAAACGGGTGTGGTTGGCTGCGCCTTCGTCACCGAACTGCGCCACGGCCGGCAACGCGGCGTGGTGAGCAAAGTGTTTCTGGTCAGCGAACATCGCGCCCAGCACGCGACTGGTGGTCGGGTGCTCGATGCTGCGGTGGTATTTGCAGTTCAGGTTAGCGGCGGTGAAATGCACGCGGCCGTCGGCGGTGTCGGCACTCGGGCTGACCGTGCAGGCGTTGGCCACCCACATGCTCGACGCCGAGCAACTGGCAACCAGCAGCGGCATCGCGTCTTTGGCGGCTTGCTCGATCACTTGCGCGTCGGTGCCACTGAAACCCAAGCGGCGCAGGGCGGCTACGTCAGGGCGTTCCTGTGGTGCGAGCACGCCTTGCTGAAAGCCCATATCCATCAGCGCTTTCATTTTCGCCAGACCTTGCAGCGCGGCTTCCTTCGGGTTCGAGGATTGCTGGCTGTTGCTCTGGGAGGCGACGTTGCCGTAGGACAGGCCACCGTAGTTATGGGTCGGCCCCACTAGACCGTCAAAGTTGACTTCATAGGATTTCATCAGCGAGGCTCCACAAGAATCTGTTGTTATAGGCTGCTACAAGGGTCTGTCTTACGACATGCGTACGCCGGGCGTAAGGGCCGCTGGCAAGATCAGGCTCGGGGTTTCCAGCGAGGCCACCGGGTACGCGCAGTAATCCGCCGCGTAGTAGGCGCTGGCGCGATGGTTGCCCGAGGCGCCGACGCCGCCGAATGGCGCGCTGCTCGCCGCACCGGTCAGCTGCTTGTTCCAGTTGACGATACCGGCGCGGCTTTCCAGCCAGAACTGCTGATAACGCGCTTCGGAATCCGACAGCAGACCGGCCGCCAGGCCATAAGCGGTGTCGTTGGCTTCAGCGATCGCCGCTTCAAAGTCAGCGTAGCGGATCACTTGCAGCAACGGGCCGAACAGCTCTTCGTCCGGGCGATCGGCAACCGCTGTCACGTCCAGAATGCCCGGGGTCAGCAACGCAGCCTGAGCCTGAGGCTGAGTCATTTCCAGCAGCGCCACGGCGCCGTTGGCCAGCAGATGCTCTTGCGCTTCCATCAGGGCTTTCGCAGCACCGAGGGAAATCACCGAGCCCATGAACGGTGCTGGTTGCTGATCGAACGCTCCGACTGAAAGGGTCGAGCTGACCGCCACCAGACGCGCCAGCAGCGTATCGCCCCAGGCGCCTTGCGGCACCAGCAAACGACGGGCGCACGTGCAGCGTTGACCGGCAGAAATGAACGCCGACTGAATGATGGTGTAAACGGCCGCATCGAGATCAGCGACCTGATCCACCACCAGCGGGTTGTTACCGCCCATTTCCAGCGCGAGGATTTTGTCTGGACGACCGGAAAACTGCTTGTGCAGATGATTGCCGGTACGGCTGGAACCGGTGAAGAACAGACCGTCGATGCCCGGGTTCGCCGCCAGGGCGATACCGGTTTCGCGAGCACCTTGCAGCAGGTTCAGCACGCCGGCCGGCAGACCGGCTTCGATCCAGCACTTGACCGTCAGCTCGGCGACTTTCGGTGTCAGTTCGCTGGGCTTGAACAGCACACTGTTACCGGCCAGCAGCGCCGGCACGATGTGACCGTTCGGCAAGTGACCAGGGAAGTTGTAAGGACCGAACACCGCCACCACACCGTGCGGCTTGTGACGCAATACAGCGGTGGCGTCGCCCAACGGGCTGCTCTTCTCGCCGGTGCGTTCGCGGTAGCTCTGTACCGAGATGGCAATCTTGTTGACCATGCTGGTGACTTCAGTCGCCGCTTCCCACAAGGGTTTGCCGGTTTCTTCACCGATGGTGCGAGCCAGTTCGTCGGCGTGATTCTTCAGCGCGACGGCAAAGGCTTCCAGCACACTGATGCGCTCTTCCAGGGTACGACGGGCCCAGTCCGGGAACGCCTGACGCGCGGCTTGCACGGCCGACTCGACCTGAGCGGCAGTGGCGCCTTCGCCGGCCCACAGCACTTGCTGGGTCACCGGGTTGACCGATTGAAAGCTTTCACCCTGGCCGGCCAGCCATTCACCGGCGATGTATAGCGAATTCATTATTTCGACTCCCGAGCTGCAGACAACGGAACGGCGCGTACTTGATCGCCAGCGTTGAGTTGAAGACGTTTGGCGGTCAGCGGATCAACCACCAACGTGCCAGCGGCGAAGCGTGCTGGCGCGGCAGTGATCCGGCAGTCTTCGCGCTTGCGGTTATGGATCAGGAACGGCGTGGCGTCATCACCCGGGGTGCCGATGGCCAGCACCAGCGCCTGGCTGTCGCGCACTGCGCGGATCTTGGCGGTTTCGCACTCCACCGCAGGGCCTGCGTCGAAAATGTCGACGTAGCCTTGGTAACTGAACCCTTCACTCTTGAGCATCGCCAGGGCCGGCTCAGTGTCCGGGTGAACCTGGCCGATCACGTTGCGCGCGTCTGGCGACAGGAAGCAGGTGTACAGCGGGAATTTCGGCATCAGTTCGGCGATGAACGCCTTGTTGCCCACGCCAGTGAGGTAATCGGCCTGGCTGAATTCCATCTTGAAGAAATGCCGGCCCAGGCTTTCCCAGAACGGTGAACGCCCGGCTTCGTCGGACATGCCGCGCATTTCAGCGATGATCTTGTTGCCGAACAGTTGCGGGAACTCGGCGATGAACAGCAGCCGCGCCTTGGCCAGCATGCGGCCGTTGAGGCCACTGCGGTAATCGGCGTGCAGGAACAGCGAGCACAGTTCAGAGTTGCCGGTCAGGTCGTTGGCCAGGAACAGCGTCGGAATTTCGCGGTAGATATTCAGCTCTTGCGAGGCGCTGACCGTCAGGCCCACCCGGAAGTTGTACCAGGGCTCACGCAGGCCGACGGCGCCGGCAATCGCGGAAATACCCACCACGCGGCCATCGTCGTCTTCGAGTACGAACAGGTAGTCCGCATCGCCCCGCCCGGCTTCGCCGCGGAAGGTTTTTTCGGCCCAGCCAACCCGATGGGCCAGACGCTCTTCGTTGGCCGGCAAGGTAGTCAGGCCGGTGCCGGTGCTGCGGGCCAGGTCGATCAGAGCGGGTAAATCGCTGCTGCGTACGGGACGAACGATCATGCTATCTCCTCAAACGGGTCGCTTGCGCCACCCGCGAAATTTCGCTGCTTTCCAGACATTTCTCTCCAGGAAGCAGGCGTCAAACCGCCACCAGGCGCACGCTGGCACCTTCGCCGACGCCCAAGGCTTCGGCCGCTTCAAGATCCAGGGTCACCGGTTTGCCCGGCGCGTAATCAAGCTCGAGCAATACAGCGCGGTAATCCTGCAACTGGGCGTTGGCCACCAGATACTGACGACCGGCGCCTTTGACCGGCTCACCGATTTTCACCGGGACCACACGGCTCTGGGCGATCGAACGGATCCCCGAGACGCGGGCATGCAGAGTCGGGCCACCATCGAAAATATCGATGTAGTGATCGGTCTCGAAGCCTTCGCGCATCAGGATGTCGAAGGTGATTTGCGCCCGCGGGTGCACCTGGCCCATCGCCTCTTGAGCGGAGTCCGGCAGCAACGGCACGTAGATCGGGTAATGCGGCATCAGCTCGGCGAGGAACGTGCGGCTCTTCAAACCACACAGACGCTCGGCTTCGGCGTAGTTGAGGTCGAAGAAGTTGCGACCGATGGCATCCCAGAACGGCGAATCGCCATTTTCGTCGCTGTAACCGACGATCTCGGTCACCACGGAATCGGCAAAGCGCTCCGGATGGCTGGCCACGAACAACAGACGGCCACGGGAGTTGAGCTCCGCCCAAGGCGTGCCCACCAACTCCCTCTGCACGTAGAAACTGGTCAGCAAACTGTTGCCGGTCAGGTCGTGGCACTGGGAGAGCACGTGGATCTTGTTGTGAATCTTCAGCTCGCGGGAGGCGTGCACGAACGTTTCGTTTCGAAAGCTGTAGAACGGCTCGGAATAACCGGCCGAGGCAACAATGGCCGAACAACCGACCAACTTGCCGGTGGCAGTGTCTTCGAGGACGAAGAAATAGCTCTCTTCACCGTTGAAGCTCACTTCAGCGGCGAACGAGGCTTCGCTTGCGGCGATTTTGTCGCTCAGGCGTTCAACGTCATCCGGCAAGGAAGTGACACCAATCGGGCTGTCCGCAGCCAGACGCTGTACCTCGCCCAGATCAGCCATTTGCGCGGGGCGCATCACCAGCATGGTGTCACTCCTTTCTTAACATCAGGTTGGCGAATTGCGCCAACTCAGGGAAAAAAATGCCGGGCAGGCCCGGCACAGGAAATAATCTCAACGCCTATCTATTACGATAGGCGCTGAGGAGCACTGTATGAATCAGGCTTGCGTCAGCTTGGCCACGGCGCGTTCGAAGCGGTCCAGACCGGCATCGATATCGGCGTCTTCAACCACCAGGCTTGGCGCGAAACGAATCACGTCCGGGCCGGCTTGCAGAATCATCAGGCCTTCACGCTCGGCGGCGTTGAAGATGTCCTTGGCCTTGCCTTTCCAGGCATCGGCCAGCACGCAACCGAGCAGCAGGCCCAGGCCACGAACCTGAGTGAAAAGGCCGTATTTCTCGCCGATCTGCTCAAGACGGGTCTTGAACTTGTCGTGCTTGGCTTTGACACCATTCAGCACTTCGGGCGTGTTGATTACGTCGATCACTGCTTCAGCGACCGCGCACGCCAGCGGGTTGCCGCCGTAGGTGGTGCCGTGGGTGCCGACGACCAGGTGTTTGGCCAGGTCTTCGGTGGTCAGCATCGCTGCGATCGGGAAACCGCCGCCCAGGCTCTTGGCGCTGGTCAGGATGTCCGGGGTCACACCGTAATGCATGTAGGCGAACAGCTCACCGCTGCGGCCCATGCCGGTCTGCACTTCGTCGAAGACCAGCAGCGCGTTGTGTGCGTCGCACAGTTCACGGGCGCCTTGCAGGTAAGACAGTTCGGCCGGCAGTACGCCGCCTTCGCCCTGGATTGGCTCCAGCACCACCGCGCAGGTCTTGTCGGAAACAGCGGCTTTCAGCGCGGCCAGATCGTTGTAAGGCACGTGGGTGATGCCAGTGATCTTCGGACCGAAGCCGTCGGAGTACTTCGATTGGCCACCGACGTTCACGGTGAACAGGGTACGGCCGTGGAAGCTGTTGAGCGCGGCAACGATTTCGTACTTCTCGGTACCGAAACGGTCATGGGCTACGCGACGGGCCAGCTTGAAGGCGGCCTCGTTGGCTTCGGCGCCGGAGTTGCAGAAGAACACACGATCGGCAAACGTGGCGTCGACCAGCTTATGGGCCAGGCGCAAGGCCGGCTCATTGGTGAACACGTTGGACACGTGCCACAGCTTGTTCGCCTGCTCGGTCAAGGCAGCGACCAGCGCCGGGTGCGCATGGCCCAATACGTTAACGGCAATCCCGCCGGCGAAGTCGATCAGCTCGCGGCCAGACTGGTCCCAGACACGGGAACCGGCGCCACGCACAGGAATGAAAGCGGCAGGCGCATAGTTGGGAACCATTACCTGGTCAAAATCGGCGCGTTCTACCGCAGCGTGCTCAACGGACATCGGAGTCTCCTGATGAGGAACACTCGCCTGAAACTGGCGAGCGATGAGGGGATTGTAAGGACAGTTTTCAGCCCGGCCTTGCCGCCAAGCGACAACTTCTTATAGCGCAAACACCGGTTTTGCCCGGGTTTACGGCAATGCGACATATAGGGTCGCAAAGGCGCAGTTTAAACCGCCGGCACAGGTTATAGGCAGGCTTGTCGACCGATGCGGTAAATATGTACCGCACGCAGTGCTTCATCGTCTGTTTTGCTGGCGACTCATCCAAACGCTAAGGGAATAGCGCATGAGCCAACTCGAAAACGATCACCCTAGGGCCGCTGGCGACGATCACTTCGTCACGCAGCCGGATGATCATTACCATCACCTGTTCAACAATCTGCCCGCTTGGGCATTAGAGGCATCGCCTGAAACCCGCAGCGCTCTGAAGAACACCACGCTTGCGACTCCCCAATGGCATGGCACCGCGACACCTTCACAGCATGCCTCGCTGAAAAAGCTCAGCCAGGAACACTGGCACCATCGAAATCGCCTGGATTCAAAGCTGTCGACGCTGAAAAACCCACGGGCATTTGCCGAACCCCTTCTCATCGCGGCCCTGAAAACCCGGTTTGGCCTGGAACTGGACGTCAAGACCACCTTCCTGCGCCTGTACATCCCACAAACCGTGACCCTGTTCAAAATCAACACCGGGGCCGCCCGCACCTGGACGGTATCGCTGCTCGATGCCGCGCTGCATAACTTCCAGGAATCGGAAACAGCCGCAGATGCCTTCGAATCCGCTTCGACCTTCATTACCGAGCCGTCGTCCACAGGGCAGTTCGAAACGTTGCCGGCGATCAAGCATAAAATCACGGTCCAGGCCTTCGCCCGGCTATGCCGTGAACTCGATATCGGTGGCCAGTACACCGCGTATCTCAAGGAATTTGTGGGGCTGACCAACCCGGTGGCCGGTGCCGCGTTGAAATCCAGCACGATCAGCTTGAACAAGGCCGCACTCAGGTCGGCGCTGCAAATGGCACACATCCGCAAGGATATTCCAGATGATGCGCACCTCGCGCTCCTGCGCATGGTTGAAGGAGGTTCGAGGTCGCGACTCAATGGCCAGCCGCTCTATGGCCACGACCTGACCCTGATGTCATCCTCGCTGACCGGCATTGTCATTTTCGCGCCGAGCCTTGAGCGGGCACGCAAGAGTACGCGGCTCATTGCCTACATTCCCGATGACCCAGAACACCCGCTCAAGCAATATCCCGACACGCTGGCGTTCATGACCGATCTGACCCGCAAGCTGCGCACACCCGCTTATCAAGCGTTCTTCAGCCGGTTCGTCGAGCACAAGGAACGCGGGCACTTTTTCGCCGATCTCAACCGCCGCCTCCAGACCGTGACCTGGCATCAGCACCAGCCCGGCGATCCATTGCCGAGCTGGCGCGAAACGCCAGTCGAGCGTCCCAATCTGCGTTTCTCCATGCTCCCGATCAAAGCGGACCTGTGGAACCATGGCTATCTGCGGCAGCTGAACAAAATCCTCAACGACGCCAGCACTGTCGCCGTCTCCACCGCCAGCGCCGATCGAGACGCCCGCTGGGCATTGTGGGATGCCTTCAGCAAAGTGGCGTCCAAGATCCTTGAAATTGCGTCGTTCGTGGCGGTGCCCTTCGTGCCGTTCCTTGGTGAATTGATGCTGGGATACATGGCCTACCAGTTACTGGACGAGACCTTCGAAGGCATCGTGGACATGGCTGAAGGGCTGAAAACAGAGGCGTTCGGACACCTGATGACGTTCGTCGAAACCGTCGTTCAAGTCGGGACATTCGCGGTGGGCGGTGCAATCGCCGCCGGCGCCTTCGGCCGGCTACTGTCCCGTGAAGCCGTCGCGCTCATCGACCCGCTCAAACCTGTCGCCACATCCGAAGGAAAAACCCGTTACTGGATGCCCGATCTCACACCTTACGAACAAACACTCAGTTTGCCCGAAGGGGTAAAGCCCAATCATCTGGGCTTGTACCAACACGCGGGCAAAACGATGCTGCGCCTTGAGGGAAAACTGTATTCAGTGAAACCCGAACCCGGGTCGGACAGGTTCCAGATTGAGCATCCGCGCCGCAACGATGCTTATCAGCCATATCTGCAGCATAACCACCACGGTGCCTGGCAAACCGAACTGGAACAACCGCTGTACTGGGAGCGGGAAAAGGTCATGCGTCGCCTTGGCCATAGTGTCGAGTCGTTCACCAGTGTCGAGCGCGAACAGATCCTGCGGATCAGCGGCTACCACGACAACGTATTGCGCCAGGCGCATGTCGAACACTATCGCCCGCCGTCGCTGCTGACTGACACGATCAAGCGTTGGCGGATCAACCGTGACATCGAAACGTTTATCGAACAGATCGGCAGCGATCAACCCGAACACTATCAAAAAGCCGATACCGCCCTGCAGCATGCACTGCTGACACGCCATGACTCATGGCCGGTCGATACACCACTGCCGACACCGGAAACTCAAACGCCAGCCTTCAGACAGCAAACGGCAACACTGGCCCGCCAATATCGCAAGTCGCTGTTCGAGCGTCTCTACAGCATTCAGGAACACACCGATGATGTGCAGGTCCAGCAACTGCTCGCCGATGTGCAGGGCCTGCCGACCGATGTGGCGCAAGAGCTGGTGAGCAATGCCACCGGCACCGAGTTACGCCAGTTGCACGGTGGGCGCGTGCCTCAGCGGCTCAAGGACGCGGCGAACAAAGCCATGGAGGCAGTCCGAGCAACCCGCGCCTATGAAGGCCTTTATGCCGACGCGCTGGAAAACGTCGACACCCACAAAGTGGCCCTGCACAGCCTGAACGCACTGCCCGGCTGGCCGGACGGACTACGCATCGAAGTGCGGGATTACTCCAGCGAGGGCACCGTGCGCGACAGCATTGGCCCGACCGATGCGGCCATCGTGAAAACACTGGTGGCCAACGAGGATGGCTCCTATCACGTTGATCAGGAGCCACCCGGTGATTTCTATCAGGCACTCTTTCAAACGCTGCCCCAGGCCCATCGCGATGCGTTCAGCCCCGCCATCGCTGACGCCCAGGCCCTCAGAAAGCGCATTGCCGAAAACGCGCTGGACCAGCCGACGCTACGCACTCTGTTTGCCAGGCATCCCCATCGAAAACCCTACTACGACCCGACCACCATGCGCCTTCCCGGCGGTGCGGAGGGCTACGATCAGGGCAATCGTATGACACCCACCCTCAACGACAGGGTTCGAGAGGTTTATCCCGATCTGTCCCAGGATCAATTGCAGTCCGTGGTACAGGCGTTGCAAAGCCACCCCGATGGCGCTCGGGTAGAACTCTCACGCGTGCGCAACGAGCTGAACCGATTGCATCTGGATCTGGGTCGATGGATAAACGAAGCCCCGACGGTGCACCCCGACACCGGGGTTGCGTTGAGCGCCCTGGAGCGCCAGGCCGAACAACAGATTCGCAGGTTGCTGGCGCAGGAAATCCAGCGCGCCTGGCGGCGCCAAACCGATCGGGATTTTGACACCGAGGACGACATGGAACGGTACGTGCTCAGGTTCGACGAACCGATGCTGGGTGATCTGCCGTCGTTGACTGCAGATTTCAGTCATGTGTCGCTGCTGTCCCTGGAAGGCAGCCACGCAGCGCAAGGTGTTGCTGGTTTTCTGCAGGGCTTCAGCGGACTGCGCCGACTGGAACTGCGCCGCTTCTCCCTGACCACCCTCCCCGACGCCATCACCCGGATGCCGCAGCTCGAAGCGCTGGTGTTAAGCGATTGCGGTATCAGGGTAGACGCAGCCACCTGGTTGAAGCTGACGTCATTAAACAAACTCACCATGTTGGATCTTTACCGCAGCCCGTTTGAAACGGTGCCCCGCATCGACTCGATGACTGAACTGACCCATCTGGACCTGAGCAGCACCAACCTGACCGAAATCCCGCCCGGCACTCTGCAACACCCGCGCCTGGACACCCTTCTGCTGATGAACAATGGAATCAGCGAACTGCCGGCGGCCTTGTTCGACAGTCCGCTGTATGAAAAGCGTGGCATACACCTCACGCACAATCCGGTTTCCGAGAGCTCGCGACAACTCATCAAACAGCATCACTTCAACAGCGCTTTCGACATGGGCGTTTTCGCGCACGAGGCAGACATTGATCGTGTCAGGGCACTCTACCCTGGCATGGAAGTCGAGCAAGCCAGCGAGTTCGTCTACGAATTGCCCGGCACGCTGGAGGAAGGTCGGGGCGCGTTGACGCGCCTGGAGGAAGAGCTGAGCCAATTGAGGAACGATCTGTCTGCCTGGACCGCCGCTCTTCCGGACCTGCATCCACTGACGGACGAACCTTTCAGCGCAGCTCAACTGCTTGTCGAGCACGCCAACCGCGACGAGTTCAAGCAAACCCTTGAGAACTGTTGGCAACGAGATGCGGAGCTGGATAACTTCAGCGATACGCTTGAACCCACCTACGATCTGACACTTTCCACGGTCATCAACGGAGAACTGCCTGCCCTGAGCGCTGATTTCAGCCATGTGTCGTCACTGGAGTTTCGCAGTGCGGAGGGGGTGACGCGCATCGGACGTTTCCTGGAGTCCTTTCCCAACCTGAAAAGCCTCAGGCTGCGCAGCTGTGACCTTGGCGACATACCGGAGGCGGTGTTCAAAATGGGTCAACTCAGGGCTCTGTCACTTCCCGAGTGTCGCGTCAGCCTGTCATCAGAATCGGTCGCCGCCCTGGCGGGGATGGAACAGCTCGACTATCTCGACCTGGGCTCGAACCCGCTAGGAGAGACGCCTGATGTGAGTCAGATGCCGGCGCTGGCGACCGTGCTGCTGAACGACACCGGCATCAACCGGATACCGGAAGGACTGTTACAGCTGGCCGAGCTGGACTGGGCAGACTTGAGCGGCAACGCCATTACCGAGGTGCCCAGTGACTTGTCGGAACTGCCGGTGGACGTCGCAGATAATATTTCGTTGAGGGGAAATCCATTTTCCGAGGAAAGCCTGTTATGGCTGATCGCTTACTTCGAACGCACGGGCGCGGATTTTGGTGTGGAAGCCGTGATCAATCGGGGTGAAATAGAAATCTCCGACTCTGAAGGTTCCGAGATCGACGAGTAGTACAGCGCTCGATCATGGCGCGGTTGATCGATCAACCGCGCTCCGACGGCACCGACGACAACTCGAACGGACTGCTGCTGCGCCGCTGGTTGCGATCTTCCCGCGGCGTGGCACCGAAGAAGTTGCGGTAGGCGCTGGAGAAATGCGGCCCCGAAGAGAAGCCACACGACAGGCCGATCTGGATGATCGACTTGCTGGTTTGCATCAACATCTGCCGGGCCTTGTTCAGGCGCAGTTCCAGGTAGTACTGGCTCGGCACACGGTTGAGGTATTGCTTGAAGATCCGCTCCAGCTGCCGACGCGATACGCACACGTGCTGGGCGATTTCGTCGGTGGTCAGCGGCTCTTCGATGTTGGCTTCCATCAGCAACACCGCCTGGGTGAGCTTCGGATGGCTTGAACCCAGGCGGTTCTGCAGCGGAATGCGCTGGCGCTCGCCGCCCTCGCGAATGCGCTCGACCACCAACTCTTCCGACACCGCACCGGCCAATTCGGCGCCGTGATCACGGGCCAGCACGGCCAGCAGCAAGTCGAGAACCGACAGGCCACCGCACGCGGTCAGGCGATCACGATCCCAGTCGAACAGGTGACTGGTGGCAATCACCTTCGGGAAACGCTCGGCGAAATCGTCCTGCCAGCGCCAATGCACGGCAGCGCGATAACCGTCGAGCAAACCCAATTGCGCCAATGGGTAAACACCGGCGGACAATCCGCCGATCACGCAACCGGCTCGCACCAGTTGTTTCAACGCACTGCTGAGCGACGGCGCGAGAGAAGTCGGTGGTTCGTCAGCAAGCAGGAACAGTTTCTGAAAGTTTTCGAGCTTGCCGGCCCACGGCTCACCGGGCAGTTGCCAGGCGCTTTCGGTCGACGGTTCGGCCTGCAAAAACGACAATTCGTAAACAACGTCCGGGTGCACACGCTGGGCAACACGCAAGGCCTCCTCAGCCAGCGCAAGCGTCAGAGCTTTAGTGCTGGGCCAAATCAGGAAACCAATTCGATGGGCAGTCATGGCGGGCAATCCGAAACGAAAACAGTGTTAAAGCCAAAGGCGGCTGCAACCAAATTAGACCATCTGGCGCGCGGTGCGCAGCATGACCTAATTTGGTGCGTAACGGGAGCGATTACTTGAGGCTGCCCGAGAGGAATTGTTGCAAGCGTTCCGACTGCGGATTGACCAGCACTTCGCGCGGGTTGCCGCTTTCTTCGACGACGCCTTTGTGCAGGAACACCAGCTGGTTCGACACTTCACGGGCAAAGCCCATTTCGTGCGTCACCACCACCATGGTCCGGCCTTCCTGTGCCAGGGCCTGCATGACTTTCAGCACGTCACCCACCAACTCCGGGTCGAGGGCCGAGGTCGGTTCGTCGAACAGCATCACTTCGGGCTCCATCGCCAGCGCACGGGCAATCGCCACACGTTGCTGTTCGCCACCGGACATGTGACCCGGGTAGGCGTCCTTGCGATGGGCCACGCCAACCTTGTTCAGGTAGTGCTCGGCTTTCTCGCGGGCTTCAGCCTTGGACACGCCGAGCACATGCACCGGCGCTTCCATGATGTTTTCCAGTGCGGTCATGTGCGACCACAGGTTGAAATGCTGGAACACCATCGACAGGCGCGAACGCATGCGTTGCAGCTGTTTCGGGTCGGCGGCTTTCAGCGCGCCGTCCTTGTTGGCGACCAGTTTCAACTCTTCGTTGTTGAGCAGGATCTTGCCCGCGTGCGGCTGCTCGAGCAGGTTGATGCAACGCAGGAAAGTACTTTTGCCGGAGCCACTGGAGCCGATGATGCTGATCACATCGCCAGCCGCCGCTTTCAGGGACACGCCCTTGAGCACTTCGTGACTGCCATAGCGTTTATGCAGGTCTTGGACTTCAAGTTTGTACATGCGGTCGGTTCTCACAAAAACAGTCAGTCAGTCGTTGAGCAAGCGCCCGTGACGCAGCGCTTCGCGCCCCGCCACCTTGGCCAGCCAGAAACCGGGTTGGGCGTAACGCAGCCGTTCAATGGCGAACAGCACCCCGGACGTACCAGCACACACCGTGCTGACCCGATCCGATAACGGATCGATCACTTCAAAAATCTCGTCGCCTGCTTCAACCCATTCACCGGGTTTACGCAGAAAACTCAGCACGCCAGGATGCGGCGCGAACAGCAATTCGGTGCCTTCGAACGGCATGCCTTCGCACGCGTCTTGCGCAGGCTTGGGCCATTCACCGCCGATCAAGCCTTGCTCGGCGAGGAACGCCAGAATGCCTTCGGCGTGAGCTTCTGCCTCAGCGCGACCGGTATCGGCCTGACCACCCAGTTCGATGGTCGTCGCCAGGCAGGCCAGTGGAATCTGCGCATCCGGGAACAGACGCGACAAACGCAGCCACGGCAGCGAGCACGCTTCGTCAAAGGAACTGCCGCCGGAATCTTCCGCCAGCAGACCGACCTTGACGTTCAAGTGCGCAGCCAGTGAGCGCCAGTGCGACCAGTGTTGCGGCAAGGCGTACATGTGCAGCGCCGCTTCGCAATCGCAATGCAGATCCAGCACCACATCGGCGGTGCAGGCATGGCTGAGCAAGATGCGCTGCATGCCTTGCAACTGGCTGCTCGCCTCTGGCAGTGCCGCCAGGTGATCGCTCATGGCCTGACGGATGAGTCGAACATTGGCATGCGGATCATCACCCAGATGCCCATCGAGTTCGGCGGCCACCGGCGCGCTGAGTTCGACAAAATCCCGGTTGAAGTTCTTGCCGCTGCCCGCTTCGAAACGCCCCTGATGATTGCCTTGCAGCAATTGACCCAGGCCCAATGGATTGGCCACCGGCACCAGTTCGATCACACCGTTGAGCAAGCCCTGAGCTTCGAGTTCGGTCAGGCGTTTTTTCAGCTCCCAGGCGGTGCGCATCCCAGGCAGTTCATCGGCGTGCAGGCTGGCCTGGATATAGGCCTTGCGCTCGCCAGCACCGAAGCGGAACACCGAGATCCGGCGTTCACTGCCCAGGTGGCTCCACGGCAAAGCATGATCGATACGTTCCATATCAATGCTTCCGCGGGGCCAGATAGCCCAGCCAGCGGTGCTCGGCCATTTTGAACAGGCGCACCAGAATGAACGTCAGGCACAGGTAGAACGCGCCAGCGGTGATGTAGGCTTCGAACGGCAAGTAGAACTGAGCGTTGACCGTGCGCGCGGCACCGGTGATGTCGATCAGGGTCACGATGGACGCCAGACTGGTGGTCTGCAGCATCATGATCACTTCGTTGCTGTACTGCGGCAGGGCCCGGCGCAGGGCCGATGGCAGCAGGATCCGCTTGTACATCTTGATGCGTGACATGCCCATGGCCTTGGCCGCTTCGATCTCGCCGTTCGGCGTGGCGCGCAGGCTGCCGGCGATGATTTCGGCGGTGTAGGCACTGGTGTTGATCGCGAAGGCCAGGCACGCACAGAACGAGGCACTGGACAGCCATGGCCAGAGGAAGCTTTCACGTACTGTTTCGAATTGCGCCAGACCGTAGTAGATCAAGAACAGTTGCACCAGCATCGGCGTGCCGCGGATCACGTAGGTGAACAGCCAGGCACTCATGTTGACCAGCGGCTGCTTGGAGACACGCATCAACCCCAGCGGCAATGCCGCCAGCAAACCGAAGAACAGCGACAGCGCGAGCAGTTTGAGGGTGGTCACCAGCCCGCCGAAGTACAGCGGCAAGGCATCCCAAATGACGTTGTAGTCGAAGATCATAGCTCAGCCGCCCTTACGCCTACCGAGTAGCGCTTCTCAAGATGACGCAATGCCAGCAACGAGACGCTGGTGATCACCAGGTACATCGCCGCCACCGCGAGGAAGAAGGTGAAAGGCTCGCGGGTAGCGTCTGCCGCCTGCTTGGCCTTGAACATCATGTCTTGCAGACCCACCACCGAAATCAGCGCGGTGGCCTTGGTCAGTACCAGCCAGTTGTTGGTGAAACCCGGAATCGCCAGGCGAATCATCTGCGGCACCAACACCCGGAAGAACACCTGAAAACTGCTCATGCCGTACGCCATGCCGGCTTCTGCCTGCCCCTTGGGGATCGCCATGAACGCACCACGGAAGGTTTCCGACAGGTACGCACCGAAGATGAAGCCCAGGGTGCCGATACCGGCGGCCAACGGGTTCAGGTCGATGTAGTCGTCATAGCCGAGCATCGGCGCAACGCGGTTGAGCAGGTCCTGGCCGCCGTAGAAAATCAGCAGGATCAGCACCAGATCGGGAATACCGCGGATCACCGTGGAATACAGATCGCCCAGCCAGGCCAGCCAGCGCACCGGCGACAGACGCAGCGCCACGCCGATCAGCCCCAGGACAATGGCCAGGGCCATGGACGACAAGGCGAGCTGAAGCGTCAGCCATGCGCCATCGAGGATGACAGCCCCGTAGCCTTTCAACATGATTCAGGTCCTCGAAAGTTGGGATGAAAAAATGGCGCAAACCTCAGAGATCCTGTTGCTTGCGCCATTTCGGACTTGTTGCGGGGACGATTACTTGCCGTAGATATCGAAGGCGAAGTATTTGTCCTGGATTTGCTTGTACTTGCCGTTCTCGCGAATGGCCGCGATCGCGGTGTTGATCTTGTCTTTCAGCGCGTCGCCCTTGCGAACCGCGATCCCTACGCCGTCGCCGAAGTATTTGACGTCGGTGAAGGCCGGACCAACGAAGGCGAAGCCCTTGCCGGCGTCGGTTTTCAGGAAGCCGTCATCCAGCAGGGTAGCGTCCGCCACGGTGCCGTCGAGGCGGCCAGCGGCCACGTCGAGGTAGATTTCGTTCTGCGAACCGTAAGGCTTGATCTCGGCACCCAGTGGGGCCAGGACTTCGCGGGCGAAACGCTCGTGGATCGAACCACGTTGCACGCCGATGTTCTTGCTCTTCAGCTCAGCCAGGTTTTCGCTGACTTGAGTGCCGGCCTTCATGACCAGGCGAGCCGGGGTGTTGTAGTACTTGTTGGTGAAGTCCACGGACTTCTTGCGGTCTTCAGTGATCGACATGGACGACAGGATCGCGTCGATCTTGCGCACCTTGAGAGCCGGGATCAGGCCGTCGAACTCTTGCTCGACCCACTGGCACTTGACCTTCATCTCTTCGCACAGGGCGTTGCCGATGTCGTAGTCGAAACCCACGATGCTGCCGTCCGGTGCTTTGGAGGCGAACGGAGGGTAAGCCGCTTCGATACCGATTTTCAGAGGTTTTTCATCGGCGAATGTCGGCAGGGACAGCACGGACAGTGCCAGGGCGCCAAGCAGCACGAGTTTCTTCATCTTGGGACTCCATCGGTAAAGGGCAAAAAACGGCAGAGTGAGCGACAGCCCAATATGCGAATGGTTAAACCAAAAAGCGGTGCTGCGTCCTAGGAACCGTGCGCTGATCTCAACGCAGGCAACGACGAGCGAGTGATTGGCATTCTAACGACAGGCCGGAAGCCGATATTTCTTCAATGCGACAACAAATTACAGAAGCACCGAGAATGCCGCTTGGGCACGTTGACAGCTCTGCAATTTCATGCAAGAGCAAAAGACAGTGAACCGATCTATGCTGCAAATTGCGGGCCTATTATTGGCAAACCCTTCTAATCCGGCAAGCGCAGCGTTGTGTCTTATTTTTCATGGCCATTGAGAAGCCCTGAAACGGGGCTTTGCGTTTCCCAATGCCTCGTTATCGGGCAGGCGGTTACACATTCAGTTACTCGAAAGGTGATGGGTAACAGTGGGAAATGGCCTACGGGGGAAGCCGATAATTATTGGTTGAAGATCAACATCAAAGGATCGCAGCCTTCGGCAGCTCCTACAGCTGGAATGCGATCTCTGTAGGAGCTGCCGAAGGCTGCGATCTTTTGATCTTCAACAACAAAAAGCCCCACCAGGCTCAACACCTGGCAGGGCTTCGATGACTCCGAATGCTACTTACGCAACATTCATCGTCTTGTGCGTATCAATCAAATGCTGCACCACACCCGGATCGGCCAGGGTCGAAATATCGCCCAACCCGTCGTATTCCGCCGTGGCGATCTTGCGCAGAATCCGGCGCATGATTTTGCCCGAGCGGGTTTTCGGCAGGCCCGGCGCCCATTGAATGACATCCGGCGAGGCAATCGGGCCGATCTCTTTACGCACCCAGTTCTTCAGCTCCAGGCGCAGTTGCTCGCTCGTCTCTTCACCAGCGTTCAATGTGACGTAGACATAAATGCCCTGCCCCTTGATGTCGTGCGGCACACCCACCACCGCCGCTTCGGCGACTTTCGGGTGGGCGACCATCGCGCTTTCGATCTCGGCGGTGCCCATGCGGTGCCCGGAAACGTTGAGCACGTCATCCACACGACCGGTGATCCAGTAGTAACCGTCCGCATCACGACGCGCACCGTCACCGGTGAAGTACATGCCACGGAAGGTCTTGAAGTAGGTGTCGACGAAACGGTCATGGTCGCCATACAGCGTACGCGCCTGGCCTGGCCACGAGTCGAGGATCACCAGGTTGCCCTCGGCAACGCCTTCGATGATGTTGCCCAGGTTGTCCACCAACGCCGGCACCACGCCGAAGAACGGCCGTGCTGCAGAGCCAGGCTTCAGACCGTGAGCGCCCGGCAGCGGGCTCATCATGTTGCCGCCTGTTTCGGTCTGCCACCAGGTATCGACGATCGGGCAACGGGATTGGCCGACATTCTTGTAGTACCAATCCCATGCTTCCGGGTTAATCGGCTCACCGACCGAACCCAACAGACGCAGGCTGCTGCCATCAGCGCCTTCGACAGCGGCGGTGCCCGACGCCATCATCGCGCGGATCGCGGTCGGCGCGGTGTAGAGGATGTTGACCTTGTGCTTGTCGACAACCTTCGCCACCCGGGTGATGTCCGGATAGTTCGGCACGCCTTCGAACAACACCGTGGTCGCGCCATTGGCCAGCGGGCCGTAGACGATATAAGTGTGGCCGGTGACCCAACCAACGTCGGCGGTGCACCAGTAAATTTCGCCCGGGCGGTAGTCGAACACGCGCTCGTGGGTCATCGCCGCATACAGCAGGTAACCGCCGGTGGTGTGCTGCACGCCCTTCGGCTTGCCGGTGGAGCCAGAGGTATAAAGGATGAACAGCGCTTCTTCGGCACCCATCTCTTTCGGCGCGCAGACACTGCCCGCCACTTTCATCAGGTCTTCGTACCAGATGTCGCGATGCTGGTTCCACTTGATGTTGCCACCGGTGCGCTTGCACACAATGACTTTCTGGATGCTGCTGGTTTCCGGGTTGGTCAGCGCGTCGTCGACGTTAGCCTTGAGCGGGATCTTCTTGCCGGCACGAACGCCTTCGTCGGCAGTGATCACCACTTTCGAGCGGCAGTCGATGATGCGACCGGCCAGGGCTTCCGGCGAGAAACCACCGAACACCACCGAGTGAATCGCGCCGATCCGGGTGCAGGCCAACATGGCGACCACGGCTTCGGGGATCATCGGCATATAGATCGTCACCACATCGCCACGGTGCACATCCTGGCCGCGCAAGGCGTTGGCGAACTTGCAGACTTGTTCGTGCAGCTCGCGGTAGGTGATGTTGCGGCTTTCGGCAGGGTCATCCCCTTCCCAAATAATCGCGACTTGATCGCCACGCTCGGCCAGATGACGGTCGAGGCAGTTGTAGGAAACGTTCAGCGTGCCGTCGGCGAACCATTTGATATCAACATGGTGATCGTCGAAGGACGTCTGCTTCACCGTGGTGAAAGGCTTGATCCAGTCAAGGCGCTTGGCTTGTTCGCGCCAGAAGCCGTCCGGGTTGACGACCGATTGCTGGTACATGGCCTTGTAAGTGGCCTCGTCAGTCAGCGTATTGGCTGCTACCTCGGGACGAACGGGATACAAAGAAGCCGCACTCATCTTTCTTACCTCGGTGGAATAGTTGTTTTTGTATGACCCCAGTTGTAGCCGGGGCGGGCCTATAGAACCATTCGACGATGGTAGTAACAAGCCCCTACAAAATGTGGCTATACCGCGACGAAGCGCTCAAACCCGGCTATTGCGGGGCTTCGCAGGAGCTGGCGAAGCCTGCGATCTTTTGATCTTGCGGGGGATTGTTACCAAATCTGCCAAAAGTGTTTATCAAAAGCACAGCTATATGCCCGCCATCCCCAAGCCTAAAATCGGTCTCGCCAACACGGCAATGTGATTAACCCAGTTGCAGCCCCCACGAAGGCAGTTAATCCAAGACTCTTTACTAAAGCTCCACACGCAATCCTAAAAAGATTGCGTGACCCCATTCGACCTCAGAAAGGTAAATTCGAAATGAAAGCTTTATTGGTTCTGGTCCTCAGCAGTCTGTGCGCAACCGCCATGGCAGATGAGGCTCCGACTGATGCCGCAAAACAACAACCCGTCGTCGAGGAATACACCTACTCCACCCATCTGGACATCGCCAAAGTTGTCTCGATGAGCGAAATCCCGAATGTGTGCGAAGTGGTCCCGGCCAAAATGGTCTACGACGACTCCAAAGGCCAGCGGCACATTCTGCGTTACAGCGTCATGGGTAACGGCTGCTCCAACGGCTGATCCGCCCCACTTTTATCTCCCGAGGCTCGACCMATCCTTTTTTAGAGACCAGATGAAGCGCCGAGCCTTGCATCGATAAATACGATTGTTTTAAGCATTTATTTGCACTTTTTAATCAAATTGTCTGGCGTAGTATGAATTCCACACCAAGGCAAAACGCCAACGAACCTGGAGCCACTACCATGAAAACCAAACTGATCCTCGCCCTGACCCTTTCCGTCCTGGCCGCCAACACCTTCGCCGCCGATGGCTACGACCGCACTGGCTCGGCTGCTTTCAACGATGCGGCTGTCGCTTCTGACGGTTACGACCACACCGGTTCTGCCTCTTTCGCGGCTGACGGTTTTGATCGTACGGGCGCTGCCAAAGTCGCTGCCGATGGCGCCGATCACATCGGTGCAGCCAAAGTTGCTGCTGATGGCTCCGACCGCGTGGGTGCCGCTCGTTTCAGCTGAAACCCGGCGCGACATCACAGCCCGACTTCGGTCGGGCTTAGTTGTGTCTGGAGTGGTTGAAAATCGACCAAAACCACAACATGTAGTGAAAAACAGAGGTTTTTGGTTGTTTTTTGAGCAACGTTTTTCAAGACCCTTTGCGGCTCAGAATTGCACACAATCTCGTCCACAAAACCCCGTCTATTGCTCTGTAAGCCCCGTCCCATCTGGCTTGCGCTGCCACAGCTGCCCGTAACGACGCAAACACCCTGGCCTTGCCGTCAAAAACCAGCCGAAACAGGCGAAAAAAAAACTTCCTCCGCCAAAGCCCTGTAAACCCTCGCTCCAACCTGAAAACGCCCCTCGCCGAGCCCTCCAGGTGCCATTTCGCCGCACCACGGGGCCGAAAATTTCCTTATAATGCGGACTTAAACGGGCCTGCAATATTCCCTTACAGGGGTGAAAAGCCAGTCTGAAGCCCACGCAGAGCGGTTCACGTTCTCTGCGCCCATCAGCGGCTTCGGAACACCCGTACAAAATTCTGTTTATTGCCTGCGTTGTACTGCTGCAACAAACGATTTCCTTTAGATCCAACGCGGCCAGAACCGGCCGTGTGAAAAACCAACCTATCAGTTTTCACACGGGCAACTGGCCCTCACGCAGGAGACGACACGTCATGCTGAGCTGGGACGAATTCGACAAAGAAGATGACGGCGAAGTCGCTGTAAAAGGCGCCAATGCCGGCCACGCTTCTGAAGCCAACATGGACCGCCTCGACAGCGCCGGTGGTGCCGCCGCTCAAGAGGCCCGCGCCGTGACCGCGACGGACTCCGCCGCGATCGCCCGCGCCAAGGCTGCCCTGGATTCCCTCGACGTCGCCGAAGGCCTCGCCGAACTGGAAGGCGCCTCTGCCCGTGTAGCTGTCGATGAAAAGCGCATGATCAACTGCCGCGCCGACCTCAACCAGCTCGTGCCATTCAAATACGACTGGGCATGGCAGAAGTACCTGGACGGCTGCGCAAACCACTGGATGCCGCAAGAAGTCAACATGACCGCCGACATCGCCCTCTGGAAAAACCCGGAAGGCCTGACCGACGACGAGCGCCGCATCGTGATGCGCAACCTCGGCTTCTTCTCCACCGCCGACTCCCTGGTTGCCAACAACCTGGTCCTGGCCGTGTACCGCCTGATCACCAACCCGGAATGCCGCCAGTACATCCTGCGCCAGGCTTTCGAAGAGGCGATCCACACCCACGCCTACCAATACTGCATCGAATCGTTGGCCATGGATGAAGGCGAAATCTTCAACATGTACCACGAGATCCCATCGGTCGCGAAAAAAGCCACCTGGGGCCTGAAATACACCCGTTCGATCTCCGATCCGAAGTTCGAAACCGGCACTGTCGAAACCGACAAAGAGCTGCTGCGCAACCTGATCGCCTACTACTGCGTTCTGGAAGGCATCTTCTTCTACTGCGGCTTCACCCAAATCCTCTCCATGGGCCGCCGCAACAAAATGACCGGCGTCGCCGAGCAGTTCCAGTACATCCTGCGCGACGAATCCATGCACCTGAACTTCGGCATCGACGTGATCAACCAGATCAAAATCGAAAACCCGCATTTGTGGGATGCCGAGATGAAGGAAGAAGCTTCGCAGATGATTCTGCAGGGGACTCAGCTGGAGATCGAATACGCGCGKGACACCATGCCACGCGGSGTACTCGGCATGAATGCGGCGATGATGGAGGACTACCTSAAGTTCATCGCTAACCGTCGYTTGWSSCAGATTGGKTTGAAGGAAGAGTACCCAGGGACGACTAACCCGTTCCCTTGGATGAGCGAGATTATGGACTTGAAGAAAGAGAAGAATTTCTTTGAGACTCGGGTTATTGAGTATCAGACTGGTGGGGCGCTTAGCTGGGATTGATAAAACGGAAATTAAAAGGGTCGCCATAGGGTGACCCTTTTTTTGCAAGTAGATTAACCCTCCACAACCTCAGGTCGAACGAAATCCAACCCAACTCGAGACAAATGACTACCAAGCCTATGAAGTAGGTGAAGCGCATATTCATAGCGAACATGCGCTACTACTTTCCCTTCATACTCGGAAAACTCCAGGCTTCCTTTATTATCCGCACTCCTTGCAACCGTAAAGATATTCGAGTGATCGAAGAACTTCCCTTGATTTTTAGCATAAAACTGCTGCCACCTTAACGTTGGCGCAACGGATTGTTCCGAACCGGGATCTGTCGAAAATGTAAATGCTATCGGATCGTTATTATCGATACTGAGAAACAGGTGATTTCCACGAGTGGCATTTTCAAGCGCCTTGTCATAGTTCGGCATTGGAATTAATTGGGCAGCTTTAAAAGGCTTCCAATCCCCCAAATGCCCTTTAGCAGAAGATTCTTCTCGTGGCTCCAAATCGCACGCCGGAGTCAAACAGATCCAGTATTCGCCCCCTACAATAAACACATGCCCGGTAAAAAGGTGATGACCATCGACTGGTTTACTGCAAACAAAATTATTGACATGCAGTGCGATTCTCTCAACATCTGAAGAGATAGCAGGATTACTGTATCTAGAAGGGTTTATATCATTATCTGCAAAATAGCGCCCGAGCTGCTCTGCAAACTTCAGCACTCCTGGCTCGACGTTCCCCCCCAGACTCTCCCAATGTCTTGCAATATTCCGCCTTACACTTGTTCGAAGCTCAAAATGTTTACGGTCAAATATATCTTTCAGCCATGCGGCCTGGAGATAAGGGTTCTTCAAAACCTCCTTCTCAACAATGATACCACGCCGACTTATCTCACCTCTCATACGGGACAAAATCAATCTATGCGGAGAAGGATCCCAGGCCTCAATCGCTGTAATTAAACAATCGGCAAACTCATTCGGCGAAACCTCAGACTTTTTGATAACTGTGACAAACAAGCTGTCTACTCGAATCCAATTGACCTGCCTATTCGTTCCCGCTATCTCTCCAGCTTCAACCAGTCCGTAGTCCGACTCAGACATTTCACCTTTAAGCGACTTTACCTTTTCACCTAGTACATACTTGAGCATATCTATACGATTAAACTTAGCGACGCTTTTATCTAGAAGGCTACAAAAAAGCCCAAAATCCTCATCACCTTCAAAATTTTTTAGATGCTCCTCCCCTAAAGCGAACGCCTTAATCAAAGTCAGACTATCAATACTATCGATCAACAGTCTCATAATTTTTGACTCAGTTGCTTCCCAATCTAAAATAACACTACTTAAATGTTTATTATTCAGAACTGGAAAACGCTGTTCGCACATCGAAAAAGAGGAAAGCGCCAAACCAATCTCTCTTACTGTATCTGCAATATCATTATTGGTATATACAATCACCAAATTAAAATGCTCATTACCTGAAAGTTTACGAAGCAAGCTAATTGCTCGCTCCCCGCCCTCATTATCGCCATTCAAATGGTAGTCCAACACCAACAAATCAGTATGATCAAAATGCGTAGCGCTTCGAACCTCACCATCGATAGTGATATTTTTCCCATCATGCACATCTACCATCCAAGGGTACGGCTTACGACTCCTACAAAAACCAATAATGTCTTTGGCTCTTTCTGCGTGAGGCTTTTTAGAAGCAGCCTCACTATCAGAAAGAAACTCATCAAGAGTCGGAAATTCGTCATCAACAACAACCGCATTTCTAATCGGGACGATAAATGCCTCATTGATTAAATCACGATAACTGAAAGCCGCTGCATTCACGGCATCATCCATTGCTTGTGAAACCATAACAGCGCCCTCAGTCATACTTAGCACCCCGAAACTTAATTACAAAATTTGCACCAGACAGTAACGACTCTGACTTAGAAGCGTAGTTTATTACGTGCCCACTTGCAGCCAAATTTGCGCGACATAAATAGAGCCCAACTCCACGACCGCCCCGAATCTTTCTAGTGAAAAAAATCTGAAACAAGTATTTCACATCATCCAAATCAACGCCCGGCCCATTATCCGAAACAAACACACCACTATCATTAACATCAAGCAGTATTTGCTTATCAAAGTTAGTCGAGCGAGAAACCCAGTAAGCGGAATTATTAATTAAATTTATAAATACAGGATAAATTCGCGCGGGCTGATCAACAATAGAAAACTTTAAAAATTCCGGTGTAGCATTCAGTGAAATATTCTTCGAAGCAAGCCCATCACCAAAAAAATCTTGCACATATTCAAGTATCATCAAACCCGTTATACGCACACGAGTTTTTGGCCCGGACAATTTTAAAGGGGAAAGAAATCTAAGCCGCTCCACCAGCGCTTCATATCCATCCCGCACTCCACAATACAAGGAAGTATTTTTCACTTCATCGGGAAATTTACGAAGATTGCTTGAAACAGCCTGTTCAAGCCCCTCAATCTCGTGACCAATAATTTCAACAGTAATTCCCAACTGTGCAAGTCCGTGCAACCTATCAACCTCCTCCCTAAGCTCTTCTGCTAGCGCCTCACTATTTTGCGCCAATGCCGCGAGATCAATACTTTCTTTCAAACTACTCAATGCCGACACGTACGATTCAAACAACCCTGAATTTTCCAGATCTTGAATGTCACGCTCTTCATCTAATTGGCGAGTAGCCTCACGCAAACTCAACGAACCGGACTCCACCTCTTCGAGTAAAGGAAGCATCTTTAAATGGTAAGCTTTATTTCTTTCTTCCTGAAGTAGTAACAATCGATCTTGCTCGGAACTCAGGAGGCTTTTTCCTTCTTGCGACCACCCTCGAATTCTTCTATGTAGAAAAGCAGCATTTGCACTAAGCTCAGAATACACAATATCTCTTGCTGACCGAGGCTTTATCACTTCAAGCGCAATACCTAACCTATCTTCCATCAAGTCAAGCATCTCCCTAATACGCCTTGACTTTCCCCGATAGGAATTGTAACGATCCTCCAAACTGCCCAAGTTCCTGGGCACATCAGAGATAGCCATTTCTTTTAATTTACGCTTTGCGTCATGCAATTGATTACGAAAGCTAACGACAACTTCCTCTTCATCCAAAACGGTATTATTGACACTTTCAGATAACTCATCGACTTCAGCGAAAAAATCCAGCAGAATCGGTTCAATTTTCTCAAGCTTTGAGTTGAAAGCTCTTCTACTTTTTAGTTTTTGTTTGTTTCTCGCAGCTTCTTCTTTTTGTTTTTTATAGGCTTCGATACGATCAGGGATAATACTGTCTCGCAAATCAGAACCAGTACCAAAATGCTGTCGTGCGGTAGTTTTCAACACATGAACAACTAGATCCCTGAAGACTTTCGCTGCTTTGTTGTCAATTAATCCTTCCCGCCCCGCTTTATCCCTCAGGTTAGGATTTTTTTCTTTTTTTAGAGCGACACGTCCGAAGAGCCTTCTCAACGACCAGAATTCACGACCGGCGTGCGAGGACCTACGTTTCTCTATCTGAAAAAAATCACTACCCTCGCGACCATAAGGCATCACTCGCAAGCCATTACGGTAGACCATGAAACCAGCATAATTTTCAGATTTAGATTCGAAACTTCTGTAGGCTTCCTCACTATGAGAAGTCGAGTCCAACCTCTGCTCATAAGTACCGATTCTAAGGTAGAACTCACCGACCAAAGTATCTCGCCTACTTGGAACATCAACTGCTGGAGGAATTACAACATCCTCTTCTATCCAATTACCAAACGCCTTAACTTTCCCTTTAAACACCCCGTCCTCGTCGAACTTTCCATCCAGGACATGTTCGAGCTCATATAACCAGTCAAGATCGAACGGGGGCGCATCATCTATAATAACTCTTAACTGCTTACCATCCCGCGCTGTTGCTTTGCAAGAAAACCCTTCAACCCCATAACCGCATTCTCGTTCAAAGTCGGTTAGAAACGGATCAGATAAGTTTGATAAGGTCTGAAAAAGCTGAGCTCTAGCTTGTCGTGCAGTAGCGTCTAACTCAGCCTCCGACTCAGGGCGTGGGAGCTGTGCCAATAAATCAAATTGAAGGTCAGATATGGCCAAGATCGTACCTTGATCTTTATCGCCTCTCCATAAAGGCCATTCAGCAAAATGCCGCTCTTCGTAAGTAGTACCAATCACCGTTTCTTGAATAAGAGACTGAGTTGTAACCTGCTTACCCTCAGATAACTCTAGAGAGCTGAAATCGCTCCAGGCCTTAGAAATTCGACGCCCACGCTCTGTATCGTCGGAAACAAACCCAACATTGGACAATAATCTTTGATACAAATCTGGAAGCAGGGCGAACAACTCTGTCTTTTCGAAAAACTCAACAACCGGGATCTCAATATCCATTAAAAAAAGATAAGGATTCTCAAATAAACGCCAATCAATCAAAGATGCTACAAATTGGTGCTTCTCCCTCTTAGAAACTATAAGAAGTAGAGACCCTAGATTCGCAGATGATAAACGGCCTATTCCTTTCTGCCCTTGCTTTACTCTCAACCGCAGTCCACCCCGATCATCAATAGGAGTTATTGATTCTCCCATCTTAGATTCGGTACCCACTACTAGCCAACGACTCGTAAACTCATCTCTACTCATTCCGTGGCCATCATCTACGATTACAGCTATCGCAGGGTCACCATCGTATATATGGAGACCAACATTTCGAGCATAAGCGTCGTATGAGTTTTTCCATAGCTCCGAAATTGCGGTCGGGCAATCTGCGATCTGCTCACGACCTAAATGGTCTATTGTTCTAGCGCGAGTTTGAAATGCAATCGATTCAATCATCTTGTCTTATATTCCTTCACAATGTACAAGAGACTCAGAAATGGCCCTCAACAATGCCTCACCAAGAAGAACTGGTACCGCATTACCTATTTGGACACCTGCAGCGATAAGCCCTCCTTTAAAAACAAAATCTTCCGGAAATGTTTGGAATCTCGCTGCGTGCCTAAGCGTGATGCCATGGTTCTCAGTTGGGTGAACAAATCTGCCTTTAGATGGATTAATACAGGCGGTTGTCATAGTAGGACCCGGTTCGGCAGGATCTATTCGACCGTAGACGTCTGTATGACCATCATGTTTACCATGACAAGGCAATACACGCCCGGAGTCCTTTCGGCTTCCGCCATTTAAAGGAGTTCTGTTAAACACATCAATCAACTCCTGCGAGTGATTCATATGACGATTATTTTCATCTAACAATGATAACGGCTTAGAGAATACTTCCGAAGCCGGGCACCAAGGAAGTAAATTTGAATCTTTTGCTAATGCTTTAGCATCTCCGTGAGTCGGCTTTGGTGGCCAAGCGATATCGAGTTTTACGTCTTTTCTGACACCAAGAACAAACACGCGTTTGCGTCGCTGTGGCACACCATAGTCCCTGGCATCAATAACGATAGGTTTATGGAGTTGGTACCCGGCCTTTTTTCCCTGCTTATAAAGCTCATCAAGAAATGGTTTGTGTCTAGGCCATAACAATCCTGGCACGTTTTCCATAAGGAAAACTTTCGCCTGAAGATGTTTTACGTACTCAAAATAGCGCAATAACAATTTATTTCGAGGATCATCTACACCAGCATCTTTTATTCTATGAACTGAAAACCCTTGGCACGGAGGCCCACCCAACAAAATATCGCACTGCTCACCATTAGAAAAATGATTAGTTCTGAGCGTACTAGGCTCTAGCGAAAGCAAGTTATCTTCGTATAGCGTGGACCTCCCCAACCTAGCAACATTATGAGCATAGGTTTCGCATGCTTTTGAATTCAACTCGACTGCAGCAACAATATCGATACCAACGTTACTCGCCGCTAACGAGAAACCGCCCGCACCTGCAAAAAGATCAACTCCGACTAGCTTTCTATTTCGCAAACTATTTTTCTGAACCGAACTATCCGAACGACTACTAGCTGCAGGAAAATTTTCGAGAGGCCCAGACTTCAACATATTATGACTCATAGTTCCAAACTACTACTTAATAATGCATTTTAAGAAAGCACCAACCAACTTTCTGACCGTCTTTTTAATGATCATTTAGCCTGCCTCGCCAGAACCACATATAGCAAAAATTTTCTAAGTCTCTCATGGTACAAGGGCCGTTTCTACTGGAATACCCGCCAACGGCTTTTTTTTCCACGCATCCCGAGAAAACCTCGCAATGACTCGAATCTGCTGAGCCGTGTAAAAATTTGGCGACAAAGCCATGATCTCGCGGCTTGACCCATTTTCAGCATGGCAATACCCTAGGTCTCCCGGCGCCTAAGAAACGCCTCAAGTAGCGGCCTGACCGCTCCCGAAAGATGCGGCTTTTTTGTGCCTATGGATTTCTCGTGGGTGTGAAAAAACCTTTGCTATGTCGGGAGTGGACTAATAGAAGACCCGTAAGGGGAATATGTCCGGCCTTCTACTTGGGGTTTCTTAACTCCCGGCGCCTTAGCCCTAAGAAAGCTATCAAGTAGAGGTAATGGATATGCCTAAGCGTTTTCCCTTCCCACTGAAGGAAATCACCTACAGCTTTACTGCTGAAATTATGCTTCCGCATTCGGAGGCAAATCATGTCTGAGCCCAACGCCCCCACTGTTTTCAACCGTCACAACCTCTCTCTCCACGCCCTTCTCCTTGAAAACCAGCCATGGTTCTGCGCCCGCGACATTGGCCGCTTGATGGGCGTGCATCTGAGTGAGCGCATGGTCAACAAGCTCGATAAGGATCAGCGCCGCGTTTTGTGGATTAAATATTTCCGGCAGCCAGAAAAACAGCTGATGCTCAGTGAGTCCGGCGTGTATGCGCTGTTGGTGTATCACTACGTCCCCGGGAATCGCTTGCTGCGTGAGTGGTTGACGCACCAGGTGGTGCCGGCCTTACGTGATGCGGGGCAGTCGGACAATTCGGATCGGCCGATGTTGAGTTTGTTGGATTGGCCAGAGATGTCGTTGAGTCTGTTGCATTGGCAGAATGAGGGTTGGATTCGGCTGCGGGACATGCCTTATTTGTTGCACGATCAGCCGCAGCGACGGGCTAAGGTGGCGAAACCTTGGTGGCGGAAGGCGGCAGAGCTGTTTGAGTCATCGAAGGACTCGATGGGACAGGTGAAGCGCCTGTAGGACCATCTTCGAGATACGTCGCTATTTTTTGTAGGAATTTTCGTAGACAGCCGTGATGGCCACTCAGTATCGTCCGAGGGTTTCCAACCCTCGGCGATTTTATGAGCGACAAGAAAAAAGATACCGACTGGAGTGTTCCTGAGATTGAGGCAGCGGTTGACGCCTATTTGAAGATGCTTGAGTTAGAGCGAATCGGCCAAAAATTTAACAAGGCACATGAGAATCGAGAGTTGCGTGCGTCAGCCTTGTCGACCCGCACCAAAGGCTCCGTTGAATTTCGAATGCAGAACATCTCTAGGGTTCTGATGACGATGGATCGGAATCCCATCAAGGGCTACAAACCCGCCAAAAACGTTGGTTCGAATGTTGAGCAGTTAATTCGAGCGGCGCTCACCGAGCGGGGCGTTCAGCCTGGCAACCCTGGCATTCCTACAGCCGATGAAGAAACATTAGAGCGTCGCGCTGCCGCGATTCAGAAACAAAAGATAAAAGAGCAGCCTAAGGGTATTAAGAAGCCGAAGCGAGCGGCAAGCTCTCGCACGGTTTATGTGCGCGACCCCGAGGTCAGAGCCTGGGTTCGTAACGAAGCCGAAGGGCATTGCGAAGGCTGTGGCAAACCGGCACCGTTTCAAAAGTTTGATTTGCCTTATCTGGAAGTCCACCACGTTAGGCCGCTCGCCGAAAAGGGCTCGGATCAAGTCAGCAACGCTGTAGCGTTATGTCCGAATTGTCATCAACGCTGCCACCACTCGAATGATCGGACTGAGTACACAGAATCTCTTTACTCAAAAATAGAACGACTCGTTCGCGAATAAGCGTCTGAACCTATCCAAGCTCCTCCTTGACCTGACGACTGCAACGTTTGCATTCTCTCTCTTCAGATGTGAAGTAGTCGGAGGGCTATCTGAATGTGTGCAGACACGGTCACACCAGAGCAACGCTCCAGAATCATGGCGCAGATAAAAGGCAAGAACACGAAGCCTGAGATGATCGTTAGATCGTTGTGCCATGTGATGGGGCTACGCTTCCGATTACATCGGCGAGACCTGCCCGGTACACCCGATTTAGTGTTTCCCAAACATCGCTTGTRCCTATTTGTTCACGGTTGCTTTTGGCATCGGCACGGATGCAAATACGCATCCACCCCAAAAACTCGTCCCGACTATTGGTCACAGAAACTCGACACGAACGCCAGTCGGGACGAGCGATGCATCAACAGGTTAAAACTGATGGATTGGAGGGTCGATGTGATATGGGAATGCGAGCTAAAAGACCTTGACCGCATAAAACAGCGCATCCGGTTACTCACCGCCTACACCTACTGAATACCGTCACCTAAAGGATCTAGAACCCACCATGAAATTCGACCTCGCCTACTGCCTCAGCCTAGACGACAAGCTGTCGATCTATGACGTGCGCGATTTGAATTTCGACGAAACCATGGAGTTCGATTCCGCCAAGGAGCATTTCCAGTGCCCCAACGATGCCTGCCGTTCGGCGTTTGATACGACCAACGTGCTGGGAACATTCAACGCCAAGAATGTGAATTACGTGCGCACGCCGCACTTCAAGAACATGCCCAGCACGCGGCATGTGGCGGATTGTCCTTATGTCAGTCTGAAGACGCCGGCGTCGGGCCTGGAGGCGGACGGGGCGGAATCGGATGACAGTCGGGAGGAGCATTTTCCGTCGGAGTTGTTGCTGACTCGGCGTGAGTATGTGCGTAAGCCTGCGAGCCCGGCGGTGGCGGCGGATGTTATGCGGGATGACCCGACACCCAGCTCAGCGGCCAATAACGTCGAGCAGCCTAGCCGGGAGTCGGCGCCGGACAAGACCAGTGTCTTCGCCCACCCGGTGGAGTGTTTTGTGTCGAATTTTGCGGACAAGGAGCTGCTCAAGCGCATGCCGCTGAAGATTGGCGAGCACACGGCGCCTTATGGGTCGTTCTTCAAGAAGATCGAGTACCTGCAAGACAACAAGGGGCTGATTTACTGGGGCAAGATCAAGGAGATCAAGGATTACACCCAGAGCTTTCGCATCGATTTCGAACAGAAGGTCTGGTTCAAGCAAGCGGACGAGGCGAAGAAGAAGCCTTATTCTGTGAACGTTTATCTGAGCAAGAAGCTGATCGACAACTACCGCAAGCGCAAAGCGTTTCTGGAAGAGATCAAGCATGCCATCGACAGTGATGCCGAGTTGTATTGCTTCTTTTATGGCGTGACGCCGGAGTTGAAGCAGGTGCCGAGCAAGAAAAACCCCGAACAGACGTTCGGGGTGTTCAGTGCCAACATCGAGAACCTGGATCACTTCATTATTCGTGAAGCGCCGGGGTTGGCAGCAGGCTAAGGATCAGTTGTGAGGCAGCTCGAGTTTGACCGCGCCGGGATGTTGCTTGACCACGGCGTATGGCAGCACTGACCAGCCCGGGTCATCGCAATTACGTTGTACGCGGGCGAAGTACGGTCCCAGGTATAGGCCTTTGGCGGTGAAGTGCCAGTTGGAATAACCCCAAACGCTTTCGTCGGTGTAGTCGCAGCTGTCCTCGTCCGCCGGCTTCTGCATTTCCTCGGGGTACAGCGCGGCGAATTGCTTGATCAGCCATGGTACGAACACTTCGCGCTGATAGGTGAATCGTGCCTTGCTCTCTTCCTCGGTCAAGGATGTATCGCTCGCGCCGTCGCGGTCGGCGTGCAGCAGCGGCTTGCCGTTGCCCACCCACAGCACGTCTTCCAACGACAGGCTATGGCCGGTGTGAACGTCGAGGTTGATCGGCGAATTGCCAAAGTCCGGGTGAGCGCCGCCGCAGCTGTAGCTGGTGGAGATGTTCAGGCTGACCACATCGGGCGATAGGAATTGGGGGGCGACGCCTTGGTCGAACTCGGCAAATTCCCCACCTCCCAGCAAGCAGCCGTGGTAGTTGATGACTTCGCTCCAGAGCCGCTCCAACAATTGCTGATTGATCCGCTGCTGGTCAGCTTTCGGGTAGCCGGACTCGATGCTGAACATGGAGAGACCGGACGCGGGCTCCGTCCACCATTGCAGGTCGTAGCCCATGAAGGACTCTTTCTTGCCCGGTTTGAGTTTCAAGCCTTGCAGGCGCAGATATTCGTAAGGGTCGCTTTTCGGCAGCGCGGCGATGAAGGGCAAGGCGCCTGCTGCCGGTGCCGGGAGCTTGGCCTCGGTCAATTGCATTTGCAGGATTTTGCCCTTGGGGCCTTTCCATTCGCCTTGCCAGCCGTTGGCCGTTTCTTGCAGCTTCAGGGTTGGCTGGGGTTTGTCTTCACCGTAGCGGTTGTTGCCTTCGGTTAGCGTCAGGGTCTCTTCTTGCAGCGAGCCGCTCAGCTCCAGGTCGCGATGGTATTTCTCATAGAAGTAGCGGCCGGTGACTTCGTCCGGCTGGTTGGTGTTGAGTTCCAGCACGATCGGCATCTTGCCCAGGGTGCCGGTGAACACTCGTCTCCCGTCCTCGGCATGAGCAGTGGAACACAGCATGAGTAACAGCGTGGCGACTGGCGCCAGGCGTAACAATCCTTTGAACATTGATCGATCCCTGAATGAGTCGGAAGCCGCGCCGGGCAGATTGCATGCGGCGCAGGTTGAACGGGGGACGGATTATGGCGAGGTTGCAGGGGAGAATCGAGCCTCATTGCACGCCCCACTTCGTCGCCATGCTGAACATCACCACTACCAGCAAACCAATATAAACCCGCGCATGCACCCGATCCGGTATCCGCCCGATCCACGGCGTGGCCAGCCGAATCCCCACCAGCGACCCAACCGTCAGCACCGCAAACGCCAGCACATCCACATAACCGACAAACCACGCCCCCAGATCAAACTCGGTAAACCCGGCCATCGCCATATAGGTCAGCGTCCCAGCCACCGCAACGGGCAGACTCAACGGATTAGCCATGGACGTCGCCTGGGACATGCTCAGCCCACAACGCCGCAACAACGGCACGGTCATGACGCTGCCACCCACCCCAAGAAACGTGGCGATAGCGCCAATTCCCACACCGCCGCCAGACACTTCTGCCCCGCCCAATCGCCGTGGGATTTCGGTGTAGGACTGCGTAAGAAAACCACGCCTGAACAAGCAATCCAGAATGGTCACGCCCAGGTAAACGATGAAGGCCAACCGGATCAACTCACCACTCGCCCACATCGCGGCAATAGCTCCGACAATCGCGCCCAAGCCGATGAACCCGCCCAACGGCCACAAGTAATGGCGGATGAGATTGCCCGCGTGGTGATGTTTTCTGGTGGCGATTAGCACATTGACGATCATCACGCAGGTCGAAGTCGCCACGGCAATGTGCATCGCCGATTGGCCGATGGGGTCGTCGATGCCGTGACTGGCCGTGAGCATGCGGTACAGCAAGGGCACGACGACGAAGCCGCCGCCGAAGCCGAACAGCACGGCGGTAACGCCGGTCATGCAGCCGAAAAGTGCCAGCAAGAGGTAGAAGAACATCGCGCATCGTCCGTGGGTTGAGAGTGGCCGACGATAGAGCGACGGGGCTTGGCCTGCTTCAGCAAGTCAGCCAATAATGTTTGCGTTTACGCCAACCGCTGGGTGCCGCTCGATGCGCAATGTTTCGATTGATCTGCTGGACGACACGCCACGGCCGGTGGTGGCCATCGGCACGGATTACCCCGATGGTCATCGGTTGCCGCGCCATACCCATCGGCGGGCGCAGTTGTTGTATGGCGCCACCGGGGTGATGCAGGTGAGCACGCTCGACGGCAATTGGGTGGTGCCGCCGCAGCGGGCGGTGTGGATTCCGCCGGGGGTGGCGCATGAGGTGTTGATGCTGGGGGTGAGCACTCGCAGTGTGTATATCGAACCGGGGGCGGTGGATCTGGGCAAGCGTTGCCAGGTGATCAGTGTTTCGCCATTGATGCGGCATTTGTTGATGGAAGCGGTGGAGGTTGCGCTGGAGTATGACGAGGCCGGGCGCGATGGGGCGCTGATCGACTTGTTGCTGCATGAACTGGCGCGCAGTGCTCACCTGCCATTGCACATTCCGCTGCCTGTGGATTCGCGGTTGCTGGGGTTGTGTCAGGTGTTTCTTCGGCAACCGAACGCTCACCAATCGCCGCAGCAATGGGCCGATCGGTTGCATATCAGCCTGCGTACGTTCAATCGTCTGTTCCGCCAACAAACCGGGCTGAGTTTCAGCCAATGGCGGCAGCGAGCTTGTGTGGTGCAGGCCTTGGCGCGGCTGGCGGTGGACACGCCGGTGACGCGCATTGCCCTGGATTTTGGCTATGAAAGCCCGGCGGCATTTTCGACCATGTTTCGTCGTGTACTGGGGCAGGCGCCGTCCATTTGGTTGGAGGGGGCGAAATGACCCCGTAGGAGCGAGGCTTGCCCGCGAAGAATGCAACGCGGTATTTCAGGGATTACGCATCATCGTTCTTCGTGGGCAAGTCGGATCGCCGCACCGCTCGCGTCTACAGGTTCTTCACTAGGCGGATGATTGTCTTGACTGGCTTGTTCTGACAGCAACTCAAAGCTCTGCTCCTTCACATCCTGGGAATCCAGGCCGATTTGCACCCGGAACTCACCCGGCTCGGCGACGTATTCCAGTTGGGCGTTGAAGAATTTCAAGTCGTTTTCATCAATGCTGAAGTGGATGGCTTTCTCCTCTCCGGCCTTGAGCATGATTTTTTGAAAGTTCTTCAGTTCCTTGACCGGACGGGCGACGGAGGCAACGACATCACGGATATACAGTTGAACCACCGTTTCGCCGTCACGCTGGCCGGTATTTTTCACCATGATGCTGGCGACGAGGTTCTCGTTCTTGTTCAGTGTGGTCGAAGACAGGGCCATGTCGGTCAGGCTGAAATCGGTATAACTCAGCCCATAGCCGAAGGGGTAAAGCGGCCCATAGGATTGATCGAAATATTGCGACGTGTAGTTGCGAAGCGCACCCGGCAGGTACGGACGTCCGGTGTTCAGGTGGCTGTAATAATTGGGGATCTGCCCCACGGAACGTGGAAAGGTGATGGGTAATTTACCGGACGGGTTGTAGTCACCGAACAATACATCGGCAACGGCGTTGCCTCCCTCGGTGCCGCTGTACCAGGTTTCCAGAATCGCATCGGCCTGTTTCTGCTCCTTGCCGATCGACAACGGCCGACCGTTCATCAATACCAGTACCAGCGGCTTGCCGGTGGCTTTCAGGGCGGTGATCAATTCACTCTGGCGCCCCGGCAGATCGAGGCTGGTTCGACTGGCCGCTTCATGGGACATGCTGCGGGGCTCGCCCACCACGGCGATGACAACATCGGCTTGCTGTGCAACCTTGACTGCTTCGTCAATCATTTCTTCTGCCGGGCGAGGGTCGTTGGCGATTTCAGACACGCCCTGGTATTCCAGGTATTTAACAACCTCCTGATCCTCCTCGAGATTGGCGCCTCGCGCATAGATCAGCGAACCCTGGTTCATCGCGCTTTTCAGCCCGTCGTAGATCGTCACCGATTGCGCGGGCACACCACTTGCAGACCAACTGCCCATGATGTCGACGGTACTTTTTGCCAACGGGCCGATGAGCGCGATCGTGCCCTCTTTTTTCAGCGGCAAGAGCCCGTTTTCATTCTTCAACAGCACCAGTGTCTTGCGTGCCACTTCACGGGCCTGCGCTCTGTGCAGATGGTTTTCGGCGTTGTTATCAGCAGCGCTTTCATTGGCAGCGCCGAGGCGCCGGTAAGGGTCTTCGAATAGCCCCATGTCGTACTTGGCACCCAGTACTTCCCGCACCGCGTTATCAATATCGCTCTGGGAAATGGCGCCAGACTCAAGCAGCCCTGGCAACTCCGGGCCATAGGAGGAGTCGTTCATGCTCATATCAATGCCGGCCCTGATGGCGAGCCTGGCCGCGTCTCGAGGATTCCTCGCAACACCGTGCTGAACCAGATCGGTGACCCCGTTATGGTCGCTGATGACCAGTCCCTTGAAGCCCCACGCTTTGCGAAGCAGGTCCTGCATCAACCATTTATTGGCCGCCGCCGGCACGCCATTTACCGAGTTAAGCGCCGCCATGACGGCTCCCGCGCCACCCTCGATCGCCGAACGATAAGGTGGCAGGTAGTCCTGGTACATTCGGGTCAGGCCCATGTCGACGCTGTTGTAGTCGCGCCCCCCTTCGACAGCCCCATACAACGCAAAGTGCTTGGCGCTGGACATGATGCTGTCGGGCGCGTTCAAGCTCTGGCCCTGGTAGGCCTGGACCATCACTCTGGCAATGCGTGAAACCAGATAGGTGTCTTCACCGAAGCCTTCGGATGTGCGCCCCCAGCGAGGATCACGGGCGACATCGATCATCGGGGCGAAGGTCATATCGATACMGTCCTCACTGGCTTCTTTCGCCGCCGTTCGACCGCTCAACTCGATGGCGTCCATATCCCAACTGGAGGCCAAGGCCAGGCCGATGGGAAAAATGGTTCGATGACCGTGTATCACGTCCCAACCGAAAAACATCGGTATCTTCAGGCGGCTTTGTTGAGCCGCGTCCTGCATGGGGCGGTTTACGTAACGGCTTACAGAGTTATATGTTCCCCCGATGCGCCCGGCAGTGATCTCCTGGCAGATTTTTTCGGGCGTCATCTTTTCATCGATAGCGATCAGCCGCAGTTGGCCGACTTTCTCGTCGAGGGTCATCTGATTGATGAGATTGGTGACAAAGGCATCTTTGTTTGGCGATACCGTATCGGCCAGGACCGGCAGAGTTGTAAAGCTGATCAGGGCACATAGCAGACGTAGTCTTTTCATGATTCCCTTCCCCGCATAACGCTGTGGCGCACCGCCTTTGAAACGCCACCTTTCCGGCATTGAAGATCAGAAAGCTGGCGTTCAATCATTTGGAGCTTTCAGGAAACCGCCTAGAGACAGCGTAGTCGGTCCAACGCCCCTGCCTGAGCGAAAAAAGAGAATCGATCAAAAAATGAGTTTGATCCGGGCGCAAAACAACTGTACAAAAACACAGTACATTTTCGAATCGCCACGCTCGATCCCCGGAGAAAACCATGGCCTCTCTTGCAATGAAAATCACCCTGGAACGTATCGCCCTCTTCCAGTTCACCCCCGCCCACTGCGCCCAGGCCCGAGCGATGCTGGGTTGGAGTGTGGAAGAGTTGTCCGAGGAATCCGGGGTTTCCGTTGACGCCATCCAGCGATTCGAAGCGCAGCGTAATGTGCTGGATGTCACGCGGCTGGCGTTGGCGTATCGGTTTGAATCGCAAGGCCTGGTGTTCTTCCCGGGGTTTGCACCGGGCCGAGGGATGAATGTGAAAGGGTCCACACCGAATCCGGTGGGGCGGGCGGATTATGCGATGGTTGAGTGAGGTTGCAGCAGATGCGGGCCAAAGCCGAACACGTTATGAAAATAGGCATGCTCCTCGAAACCGGTCGGCTGAGTCAGGCTGAGGCTGCCCATAGGCTTGGATTGTCTGAGGAGGAACTGAACGAAATACTCCGTGGAGAATTTTGCGAACTGACCGTGGCAAAAATCTCGGAATATATAAACCTGTTACTGGACGAACGCAGATAAAAAAACCGGGGTGCTTGCACGACAAGCGCCCCGGCAGCACAACATCAAGCGTTCTGTACTGTTGCCTGATCGCTTACACCTTCCACCCCCAACCACCACGCAGCACCACTCTGCGGGTACATCACGTTGAACGCCTCGCCCATTTGCGGCGTGGTGATCGATACGTTCCGTTCCCAGGCCAACGCCAGAATACGGTCGAAAGGTTCGTACCAGGCGTGCATCGACAGGTCGAAGGTGCCGTTGTGGATCGGTAGCAACCAGCGCCCTTTAAGGTCGATGTGCGCTTGCAGGGTTTGCTCGGGCTGCATGTGCACGTGAGGCCACTCGACGTTGTAGGCGCCGGTTTCCATAAGGGTCAGGTCGAATGGGCCGTACTGCTCGCCGATGCGTTTGAAGCCGTCGAAGTAGCCGCTGTCGCCACTGAAGAAAATCCGCGTGTCGCCGTCGATCATCACCCACGATGCCCAAAGGGTGCTGTTACCGTCGAACAGCCCGCGACCGGAAAAGTGCTGCGAAGGTGTGGCTACGAATTGAAGGCCATCGACCTCGGTGCCCTGCCACCAATCCAGTTGGCGCACTTTGCTGGCGTCGATGCCCCACTTGATCAGGGTGTCACCCACGCCCAGGGGCGTGAGGAAGTAGCGGGTCTTGTCCGCCAGTTTGAGCACGGCCTGATAATCGAGGTGGTCGTAGTGATCGTGGGACAGGATCACCGCTTCAATCGGCGGCAGGTCTTCGAGGCTGATCGGCGGCTGGTGGAAACGCTTGGGGCCGGCCCACTGCACGGGCGAGGCGCGTTCGGCGAAGACCGGGTCGGTGATCCAGAACTTGTCCCGCAGCTTGAGCAGAAGCGTGGAATGGCCCAGGCGATAGACGCTGTGGTTGGGCGCGGCAATCAACGCCGCCTGGGTCAGGGTTTGCACCGGAACGGGGGCCGACGGCCGGGTGTCGTGCGGTTTGTTGAAGATGAAGTTCCACAGGATGCGCAAGGTTTTGCGAAAGCCTTCGCGCTGCACCGGCACATGGTTTCGGTACTGCCCTTGAGCCTGTCGGGACGCTTCAGGCGTTGAAGCGTTGTTCGCTGGGGAAGTTGAAGTGTCCATGACTGAATGACTCCAGAAAAACCGCACAATCGACGATTTTCCGCTTGGGACGATAAATGGCCAAGGCACGCACGCATCAGCCGAGGATTCTATTTCTCACGGTGCAGGATTAACACAACATTACACTGCACAGTGTAGTTTCTAGGTTGCATCAAAGCCGATCACAAGTAAACTACTAAGTGTAGTTCTCCACTTCTCCCTGCCGAAGCGTACTTATGACAGCTCCACAGCGCCTCACCGACCGAAAACGCGAAGCCATCATTCAGGCGGCGATTGCCGAATTCCGTGCCAACGGTTTCGACATTACCAGCATGGACAAGATTGCCGCCACCGCCGGTGTGTCGAAGCGCACGGTGTACAACCACTTCCCGAGCAAGGAAGAGTTGTTCGCCGAAATCCTCAATCAGTTATGGACCCGGGTAACGGCCGAACAGGAAACGGCCTACCGCCATGACCTGCCCCTGCGCGATCAGCTGCGCCTGATGTTGCAGGCGAAATTGCAGATGCTGGCCGATGACAATTTTCTCGACCTGGCGCGAGTAGCGATCGCCGCTACCATCCACTCTCCCGAGCGTGCGCAGAACATGGTTGCCCGAATGGGTGAGCGCGAAGAAAGTTTGACCGTGTGGATTCGCGCCGCCCAGGCCGATGGCCGCTTGAAACAGGTCGCGCCCGAGTTCGCCGCGCAACAGATCCATGGGTTGCTCAAGTCCTTTGCGTTCTGGCCGCAGATCTCCATGGGCCAATCGGGCCTGTCGCCCGACATGCAGCACACCGTGGTGGAGTCGGCGCTGGACATGTTCCTGGCGTGTTATGCGTGCTGAATCAAGCTGCAAAAAATGACAATGTCCGCCGTTTTATCGCTGATCGGTCGCTCTGAATAAGAACCCGGTGATGTGTTTCTGAATGAGACTGACGCTGGAGCTATAGTGAGCCTCAGTCCCCGCCCCCTTCAGAGAGCATCATGAGCACTCCGACCCACGAAACCGAAACCGAAATCACCGGCCCCGTCGATCACCTGCGCTTCCATCGCCCTCACGCTCACCTGGCACCTACTTTCGGTACCGACCGTTTTGCCCTGCGCGCCGAGGCCTTTGCGCGGTTCTTCGGCACGCCGACCTTCCTTGGCGCCCAGACCTTGGTGGTGGTGATCTGGATTTGCCTGAACCTGTCCGGCGTAACCCAATTCGATGTGTACCCCTTCATCCTGCTCAACCTGGCGTTCAGCCTGCAAGCGGCCTACGCCGCACCGCTGATTCTGCTGGCCCAGACGCGTCAGGCGGCGCGGGACAAAGCCCAGTCAGATGCCGATGCGCGACATCGTGAAGCCTTGGCCATCGCCAACAGTGAACGTCAGGCCCAGGCCGCGCGGAACACTGCGCAACTGAAGGAGTTGCTGGAGCAAAATACCCGGCTCACCGAAATCACCAAGACCCTGACCGAACGCATCGAAAGCCTGACCTCGCAAATGCATCAACACTTCATCGGCAAGGAGCCACCGAAGGTTTGATCCGGAGCGCCCGCCCCAACTCGTCGAACAATGTGACCACCGAGCGCAACGCGCGGCAGTCCGGGCGGGTCAGCAGCCATAGCGCGGAGTCGTAACCGTGCAAGGGCTCGGTCAACGATTGCAGTCCGTCACCGATCAAAAAGTCCGGCAACGCCGCGACGCCCAGTCCGGCCCGCACCAACTCGGTCACCGACAACATGCTGTTGCAGCGATAACCGGGTGTTACGCCGGGCAACTGCTGACGCCGCCACGCAACGGTGGGGTGATCGGGCAGGAAATCGTCCGGGGCGATCCAGGTCAATGAGGCCAGGTCGTGGGATTCGACCGATTGCAGATAGGCCGCGCTGGCACAGACCCGGTAGGAAATGTCTGCCAGACGCCGGCCAACCAGATGCTCGGGCGGGGTGCGGGTCAGCCGCAAGGCGATGTCGGCGTCGCGGCGGCTGAGGTTGGCGAAGTCGTTGGAGGTGCAGAGTTCAATAGTCAGCGCCGGATAAGACGGCATGAACCGCGCCAGTGCCGGTAACAGCAGACTTTGCAGGACCGAATCGGTGCAGGTCAGGCGCACGGTGCCGCTAATGATTTCACCGCCCTGCTCCACGCCAATACGCGCCGCCTCCAGTGCTTGTTCGGCGCGTTCAGCCTGCTCGGCCAGGGTCTGCGCCAAGGTGGTAGGCAGGTAACCGGCGCGGCTCTTTTCGAACAGTTGCTGGCCCAGTGCGGCTTCGAGTCGACGGACCGCGCGAAACACCGTCGAAACGTCGACTTTCAACAACGCCGAAGCCCGGGCCAGAGAGCCGCCGCGCACTAAAGCGAGGATCAGCGACAGGTCGGGATAGTCCAGCCGATAGTGCATCGATGCATTGATCACTTGGGATAACGCCAATATTGATTGCGTGAACGCCAATCTATAGTCGGTGCCAGAAATCAACAAGCGTCGAGATCACTCATGGAAACCAACGCCATCCGCATCGCCCTGATCGGTGACTACGATCCACAGGTCACCGCCCACCAAGCCATCCCCGTCGCCCTCGGCATGGCCGCCGAACACACTGGCCAGAACGTTCAGTTTCAATGGCTGGCCACCGACCGCATCACCGCCGATACGCCGCTGGATGACTTCGATGGTTTCTGGTGCGTGCCCGCCAGCCCTTATCGCGACATGGAGGGCGCGCTACGGGCGATCCGCTTTGCCCGGGAACAACAACGACCGTTCCTCGGCACGTGCGGCGGTTTTCAGCACGCGGTGCTGGAATTCGCCCGCAACGTATTGGGTTGGGAAGATGCCGAACACGGCGAGACATCGCCCGACGCGAGACGGGCGTTACTCACGCCGCTGACCTGTTCGCTGGTGGAAGCCGTCGACAGCATTCAGTTGGTTGAAGGCTCGTTGATCGCCGAGGCGTACGAAAACGCTGAGATTCGTGAAGGCTATCACTGCCGTTACGGTGTGAATCCCGAGTTTGAACGGCAGCTACTGACACAACAGTTGCAGGCGGTTGGCCACGATTCTGCGGGGGGTCTGCGGGCGGTAGAGCTGAAGGATCATCCATTCTTTGTCGCAACGCTGTTCCAACCGGAACGCGCCGCACTCAAAGGCCTGCTGCCGCCGTTGGTCAAGGCATTGGTCGAGGCCTGTGTGAGGCAAAAATCATGATCGCCCCGACACCTGCAGCACCTTACTACGCAGTGATTTTCACCTCGCTGCGCACCGAAGGCGATCACGGTTACGAACAGGCCGCCGAACGCATGGTGGAACTGGCCCGTGAGCAACCCGGCTTCCTGGGCGTGGAATCGGCCCGGGGCGCGGATGGACTCGGGATTACGGTGTCCTACTGGGCCAGCGAAGCGGCGATCCTGGCCTGGAAGCATCACCCCGAGCACAGCGCGATTCGTGAACGCGGGCGATCAACCTGGTATTCGGCGTGTCATACGCGGGTGTGCAAGGTTGAGCGGGCCTATGCGTTCAATCAGTGAATGACCCGGTGATTCCGGAGGGCGTCTTCGCGGGCTTGCCCGCGAAGACGCCAGAACAGCCACCGCAAAACCCTCACCCCCGCACCAAACTCCTCACCGCCGTAATCTGCGGCACGTCCTGTCGATTCATGTACACCCGCAACGGCTCGGTGATGTTGATCCGGTCGTCGATGTTCTGGTCCAGCAGCAACTGAATCAGTTCGCGCTTGAGCGTCATGGTCTGCTCGGGGCCGGGTGCCCAGACGAATTCGC
This sequence comes from Pseudomonas sp. P1_A1, assembly GCF_056406935.1. Lineage (NCBI taxonomy): Bacteria > Pseudomonadati > Pseudomonadota > Gammaproteobacteria > Pseudomonadales > Pseudomonadaceae > Pseudomonas > Pseudomonas sp. P1_A1. The sequence goes on from NZ_JBFTZE010000007.1 coordinate 61,142, forward strand.
TGGCGGGGATGATGCCGTCGTCAGCCACGTCCATGCCGAAGGCGTCTTCGCTGAAGCGCACGATGTACTGGCCGGTTTTGCGATTGAGGCCGACGAAGCCTTTGAGCTGGTCGGCGGCCTGGCAAATGAGCTGGGAAGTGATGCGCATGGTAAACCTCACAAAAGATCGCTTAGGACCGGTGATCGATGGTTTACACACAGGGCAAGTGAACGGGTTTCCCTCTGCCGGGGAAACTGCCAGTGTGAAGATTACTGCAAAGAGCCGCACAAAAGCGTCGAAGAAATCTTCTTTAAACACGTTTATGTCGGTCTGGCGATAGCACAAGCGCCGCTCAGTTGTTAAAAGATACGTCTTTGAAAACTCATCGCAAAAGGACTTCGACCATGCCTGCCACCTTCACCAAGAGCGCGCTGCTGCTGAGCCTGATGCTCGGCCTCGGCCAGGCACAGGCCACCAGCGAGCCAAGCCCCAGCGCACTGGCAACCCGCCTGGGCATTCCGCACCCGGCGGTGATCGCCCACCGTGGCGCCTCTTTCGATGCACCGGAATCCACCGCCGCGGCCTATAAACTGGCTCGCGACCTGGGCGCCGATTACCTGGAAATGGACCTGCAACGTAGTAAGGATGGTGTGCTGTTCGCCCTGCACGACAACAACCTGCAACGCACCACCGACGTCGCTACCAAATTCCCTGAGCGCAAGGACAGGCCGGCCAACGAATTCACCATCGCCGAACTGAAAACCCTGGATGCCGGCAGCTGGTTCAACACGGCGTACCCGGATCGCGCGCGTCCGGGCTACGCGGGCCTGAAGATCCTGACCCTGGACGAAATCATCGACATCGCCCAAGGCAATCCGCTGCATAAGCCTGGCCTGTACATCGAAACCAAGGAGCCGAAGCAGTTTCCCGGCATCGAGCGCGATCTCAAGGATAAATTGCAGGACCGTGGCTGGCTGAGTCCGACAGGTTCCAAACTGGCAAAAAGTAATCTGGCGGTCGGCCAGGGGAAAGGCAAAGTCGTGCTGCAAACCTTCGAGAAGAGCAGCCTCGAACTGCTCGAGAAAGAGATGCCGCAAGTGCCGAAAATCCTGCTGTTGTGGGTCGGCGAAGGCAGCATCGAGCCAAAATCCAAAGTGACGTTCGCCGAGTCCGGAGACAAGGACAAAGCGACTTACTACGCCAAACAGGAACCGAAGGACAAAGCCGAATTCCAGCAATGGGTCGAGTACGCCAAGGCCCAGGGCGCTATCGGCACCGGGCCTTCTGCCGCGCTGACCAAGGGTGGCGATCAGAGCTATTCGGACCTGGTGAAACCGTGGATGAACCAGTTCACCCACGATCAGGGCCTGCTGGTGCACGTCTACACCATCGACGATGCCGTGGATTATCAGAAAGTGACGGATGCCGGTGTCGACGGCATCTTCACCAACCGCGCCAGCGAACTGCTGAAGTTCTATAAGCGCCCGGCGGCAGCGAGTGTTGCGCAGTTGTTGCAGAACAACGGCTACTGATTCAAGGCCGTGGCGCCTGTTTCGCGGGCGCCACAGGTAATTAAGGGTGAATTAAGTTGCGCTGTTTAACCTGATCCCACTTAAACAGCTCCTCCAAGGAAAGAACTTGATGAAAACCTTAACTGCCCTGTTCACCGCTGCTGCCCTGACCCTCACCGCCGGCCTGGCCCAAGCTGATGTTCGCGTCGACCAGATCCCCGAGTTGGTCAAAAGCGGCAAGATCAAACCCTTGGAAGAAATGAACCAGGCCGCGCTGAAGTTGCATCCGGGCGCCACGATTACCGATACCGACCTTGATAACCACTTCAACGGTTACGAATATGAAGTTGAACTGCGTCTGGCTGACAATACCGAATGGGACGTGGACTTCGATGCCGCCACTGGCAAGGTCCTGAGCAATAAGCAAGACAAGTGATTCAACTGCAAAAAGCCGCACGATCTTCGGGTCGTGCGGCTTTTTTGCATGTGGCGAAAGGCAAGTCGCTGAAGTGATGAACGAAGTCGCGCCCTTTTGCGCAAGCCCGCTAGAATCCTCAGAGCCATTCGGCATGTTGAAGCAGAGAACCAGGGATATGGGGCAAACAGCGACAGCAGATATCGCCACGATCAGCCGGATCAGTGCGGTGCCGGCGATTCTTCAGGTGATCAGTGAGTTGACTGGCCTGCGGTTCGCGGCTGTGGCCCGCGTTACCGGAAACACCTGGACCGCCTGCGCGGTACTCGATCGACTGGATTACGGTTTGCAGGTGGGCGATGAACTGCAGTTGGTCTCCACGCTGAGCGACGAAATTCGTCAGGGCCAGCAGTCGGTGGTGATCGACAAGGCCAGTGAAGACCCGCTCTGCCGCGATCACCAAACACCTCGCACCTGTCCATTCGAAAGCTACATTGCCGTGCCGATATTTCGCACCGACGGACGTTTTTTCGGCACCCTCTGCGCCCTCGATCCTGATCCTGCGCCGCTCAGGTCCAGCACGATCCAGAGCACCATGGAATCGTTCGCCCGGATGCTGGCGCTGCAGATCGGCGCCGAAGAAAACCTGCAACGGACCGAAGCGGCGCAGGTCCAGGAACGTAAAACCACCGAACTGCGCGAACAGTTCATCGCCGTGCTCGGCCATGACCTGCGCAACCCCTTGTTTGCCATCAGCGCCGGTGCCGAAATGCTCCTGCGCAAACTCAAAGACCCGCCAAATGAGCAACGGGTGCGGCATATCCTCGCCAGCGCCCGGCGTGCGACCAAACTGGTCGACGATGTGCTGGACTTCGCGCGCGGGTCATTGTGTCGCGGCATCCCGGTGAATATCGAGCCGTGCCCTGATTTGGGGGATGTGCTACGGCATGTGATCGCCGAGATCCAGAGCATTCACCCCAAGCGCATTATTCAGTCGTCGATTGGCGACCTGAGCGACATTCACTGCGATCGCGAACGGGTCGCGCAGTTGCTGTCCAACCTGCTGGCGAATGCCGTTGTCCACGGAGATCCCGACGGCCCGGTCGAGGTCAGTACGCAGGTCAAGGACGGGCACTTCTTATTGAGCGTGAAAAACCACGGGCTGATTGCCGAGGATGCGCTGCCGCATCTGTTCCAGCCCTACTCGCGACCGACCGGCGGAACACCACAGGCCGGCCTCGGGTTGGGGTTGTACATTGCCAACCAGATTGCGCAGGCCCATGGCGGCAAACTGGAGGTGGAATCGACCGAGCCGCAGGGCACGACGTTTACCTTCAGCTTGCCCCCCAGGACTTAAGCGGTGGTGCTGACCACCGAACCCGACGTACTGCCACCCTCATCCTGCAACGCCTGCAACAACGCCGCCGTCACCGTTTGCACGGAAGCCGACGTGGCCGCAATTTGCGACTGAGCCGCCGCGACCTCCGCCGCCTTGGCTTCGGTACTTTCCTGCCTGGCCTGGGCCGCTTGCAGTTGCTGCTGTTGTTCCTGCAATTGCTTTTGCAGTTCGGCGAGCTGTTTGCGCAGTTCCTTCACCGTATCGGACTCACTGCTGCTGGAGCTGCTTTCGCTCGACGCGGCTGCGCCGCCAGCGGCAACCTTGGTGGTGTCGCTGGATGTTTCGGTAGTGGCCGCGACAGTGCTGTCTTCGGTGCTGTCGCTGATCGAGACCTTGCTTGAAGAGGTCGACAGGGTCTGGTTGATTGAAACGGAGCTGATGCTGACCATGGGCGTTATCCAATATGCAGTTTGGGTAACTTGCGTCATCGTCAGGCGCGACACGAACTTGAGAGCGACTGTGTACCGACTCGGTAAGCGAATCGGTACACAGCCCTTTTCACTAGGCGCTCAATCGCGCCGTCACTTCGTTCAATTGCCCCGACAACCCATGCAGGTTGTGGCTGGCCGCTTCGGTGCGCTGCACGTTGTCCAGGTTGGTACTGGCGATGCTGGTGATTTCGGTGAGGTTGCGCGAGATGTCTTCGGCCACCGAAGTCTGTTCTTCAGCGGCGGTGGCGATCTGGCGGTTCATGTCGCGAATGGCTTCCACGGCATGGGTGATCCGCTCGAGCATGGCGCCGGCCTGGGTGACTTGCTCGACGCTTTGCTCACTGCGCGACTGGCCGCTTTCGATGGCTTGGGCCGCATCCACCGCACCGGTTTGCACGGTTTGAATGATCTGGTTGATCTCGATGATCGACGCCGCCGTGCGCTGGGCCAGGCTGCGCACTTCATCGGCAACCACCGCAAAACCACGCCCGGCTTCACCGGCACGGGCCGCTTCGATCGCTGCGTTGAGCGCCAGCAGGTTGGTTTGTTCGGCGATGCCGCGAATCACTTCCAGCACTTTGCCGATGCGCCCGCTGTCTTCTTCCAGACGACGGATGACCGTAGCGGTGTTGGCGATTTCGCCACGCATTTGGGTGATGGTATGAATGGTGCCCTGCATGACCTTCTCGCCCTGCTGGGCGGACTGATCGGCCTCGTCGGCCGCACGTGCGGCATCGGCGGCGTGACGCGCGACTTCTTGCGCGGTGGCGGACATTTCGTTCATCGCCGTGGCCACCTGATCGGTGCGATTGAACTGCTCGTTGGTGCCGCTGGCCATAAGGCCGGCAATCGAGTTCAGCTCACCGCTGGCACTGTCCAGGTCCGACGCGCTGCGCTGCAAACGACTGAAGGTTTCGGCGAGGAAATCGCGCAAGGTGTTGGCGGCCCTGGCCAGATTGCCCAACTCGTCCTGACGGGTGCTGGCCACGCGTTCGGCGAACCGGCCCTGGCTGAGTTGCGCCACGTAGTCGATCAGTTTGCGGATCGGCTCCACCAGGTTGCGATTGACCAGCCACAGACTCAACAGGCCAATCAGTAGACCCGACAGCAGCATCACCACGATCCCCAGCAACACGGTGCGATCGGCGCTGGCGCTGATCAGCTTCGATTGCTCGCTGCCCTGCTTGCGCAGTTCGCTGACCAGCTCATTCATCTGTTCGCTGGCGGCACGGTCCATGCCCTTGACCGCGTTGTCGCCGGCCGCGGGGTCGGCACCCGCCGCCACGTAGGCATCACGACCCTTCAGATAGGCCGCCCCCAGGAGACGATGCTCTTCACGCAAACGTTCGATGCGAGTCTTGAGTTGCGGCTCGATGCCCTTCTGCCCGGCCAGCTCGCCCAGGATGCCCTGCACGTTGCGCTGGCCGTCCTCGAATTGCTTCCAGTATTTGTCCAGGTCCGCTGGCTGCTTGCCGCGCAGCAGGACGTTTTTCCACTCCTGAACCTGCACCTTGAATTGCAGGTTGGCTTCATCGATCAATTGCGAGGTGCGCAACGGGCCTTCAATCAGATTCGCGTAGCTCTGAACACCGTTGGACAGAAAGTGAAAGCTGGCCAAGGCGATCAACAACATCGCCAACAGGCTGCCGCTCAACAGGGCGAGAATTTGTGCTCGAAGGGACTTTTGTAGAGACATCGGGAAGTACTCAAAACAGGAATGAGGCACGCGGATGAAGGCGTGAAAAGTATCCGGACATCCCTGTCAGCCACGTTGGCCCTTGGCCGAAGGCGCGCAAACTTAACCCAAGCGTGATCGGCCTGCCAGAGCGGTTCTTGAGGAGAATCCGACCATCGGTATCGCAATCGTTTGCGTACACCTCGCCGTCACAAAACCGTCATGAGCGCTTGCAATGATGGGGCTCAAGTGAACCTGTGAAACCCGCGACAGGCGCCTCCTCGCAGCGAGACTTCATGAACCACAGCATTGACCAACGCCATCGCGATTCCGACCTGTTCGGCCTGCTTTACGGTTTCAGTTTTCGCCCTGGCGAGCGCGGTCGAGAGATCGATTCGGCCAAGGCACTGCACTGCCTGCAACAACCGGACGACAGTGATGAGTTTCTCTGGCTGCACCTGAACCTGGCCCATGCGGCGTGCGAACGCTGGATGAAAAGCCATCTGGAATTGCCCGACGAGTTTTTCGAAGCCTTGCATGAAGGCTCCCGCTCGACGCGTATCGAGCACGTCGATTCAGCGTTGCTGGCGGTGGTCAACGACGTGGTGTTCAACCTCAGCAGCATGGTTTCTTCGGATGTCTCGACGCTGTGGGTCTGCGCCCGCAGTCGGCTGATCATCAGCGCGCGCCTGCAACCGCTGCACTCGGTGGACAAGCTGCGCTCTTCGGTGAAGGCCGGTGAATGCTTTCGCTCGCCGCTGGAACTGCTGGTGCATTTGCTGCGCGATCAGGGCGAAGTGCTGACGCAGATCGTGCGCAAGACCAGCCTCAGTGTCGATCAGATCGAAGATGAATTGCTGTCGTCGCGCCTGTCCACCAACCGCGCCGAACTGGGCGCCAACCGCCGGGTGCTGGTGCGCCTGCAACGGCTGCTGGCGCTGGAGCCGGGTTCGTTACTGCGCCTGCTCAATCGCCCGCCGCAATGGTTGCAGAAGGAGGACGTCAAGGAGCTGCGCAAGTCCACCGAGGAGTTTGCGCTGATCATCAACGACCTCACCGCGCTCGGTGAACGGATCAAGCTGTTGCAGGAAGAAATCGCCGCCAACCTCAACGAACAGAGCAACCGCACGCTGTTCACCCTGACCGTGGTCACGGTGCTGGCGCTGCCGATCAACATCATTGCCGGTTTCTTCGGCATGAACGTCGGCGGGGTGCCGCTTGCCGGTGACCCGGAGGGGTTCTGGATTCTGGTGGCACTGGTGGCGACGTTTACCCTGATTGCCGGGCGCTGGGCGTTTCGCAAGCGGCGCGATTATTAAGATCAAAAGATCGCAGCCTTCGGCAGCTCCTACATTGACTGTATTCGCCGCAATTTTTGCGGATGAACATGCACCTGTTGGAGCTGCCGAAGGCTGCGATCTTTTGCTTCTGCGCTTTCAACACACCGCAAAAAAACCAAACACTGACCCAGCGCAGTCTCACTGTAATATTTAGCAACGATCATGACCGATACTCCTTCTCTGCTCAGGATTATCCGGCATGGCTACGCCTTCCTTCACCGCCGCTGCACAGGCTCCCGCCAGCGGCGCCAGGCCGCAGTTCGATAAAAAAACCGGCCTGCTCACCTTCGTGATGTTCTTTGCCGTGCTGGGCTGCGGGCTGCTGTTTACCGCCTACAGCCTGATGCACGACATGAGCGAACTCGGCACGGTGGTCACCACCTGGACGCCGTTTCTGCTGTTGGGCGTCGCCCTGTTGATTGCCTTGGGCTTTGAGTTCGTCAACGGTTTTCACGACACCGCCAACGCCGTGGCGACGGTGATCTACACCCATTCCTTGCCGCCGAATTTCGCAGTGGCCTGGTCGGGGTTCTTCAACTTTCTGGGGGTGTTGCTGTCAAGCGGCGCGGTGGCGTTCGGCATCATCGCCCTGCTGCCGGTGGAGCTGATTCTGCAAGTCGGCTCCTCTGCCGGTTTCGCGATGATCTTCGCCCTGTTGATCGCCGCCATCCTGTGGAACCTCGGCACCTGGTGGCTGGGCTTGCCAGCCTCTTCGTCGCACACCCTGATCGGTTCGATCATCGGTGTCGGCGTGGCCAATGCCTTGATGCACGGCCGCGACGGCACCAGTGGCGTGGACTGGGCCCAGGCGACCAAGGTCGGTTACGCGTTGCTGCTATCGCCGCTGATCGGCTTCGCGTTTGCCGCGCTGTTGCTGCTGGCGTTGCGCGTCTTCGTCAAAAATCGCGCACTGTACAAGGCGCCCAAGGGTGATACCCCGCCACCGTGGTGGATTCGCGGCATGTTGATTCTGACCTGCACCGGCGTGTCGTTCGCCCACGGCTCCAACGACGGCCAGAAAGGCATGGGCCTGATCATGCTGATTCTGGTGGGCACGCTGCCGATGGCGTATGCATTGAACCGCACCATGCCGGCGGATCAGGCCTTGCAATTCGCCGCGGTGGCCGAAGTCACCCAGCAAGCCCTGATGAGAAACACACCACTGCCGATGCCCACCGATCCACGCCCGGTGCTGACCGACTACATGCGCAACAAGGAAGCCACCCCGCAACTGATCCCCGCCCTCGCCGCGCTGGCGGGCCAAATCGGTAACGAAGTGAAGGGTTACGGCTCGCTGTCGAAAGTCCCGGCCGAAGCGATGGGCAACGTGCGCAACGACATGTACCTGACCAGCGAAACCATTCGCCTGATGGACAAGAACAAGGTCGGAAACTTCGACGCCGACACCACCGGCAAGCTGCAGCTGTTCAAGCAACAGATCGACAACGCCACGCGGTTCATTCCGCTATGGGTGAAGATCGCGGTGGCCATCGCCCTGGGGCTGGGCACCATGGTCGGCTGGAAACGCATCGTGGTGACGGTCGGCGAGAAAATCGGCAAGACGCACCTGACCTACGCCCAAGGCGCCTCGGCGGAAACCGTGGCGATGCTGACCATCGGCGCCGCCGACATGTTCGGCCTRCCGGTATCGACCACCCACGTGTTGTCTTCAGGCGTGGCCGGGACCATGGTCGCCAACGGTGGCGGCTTGCAGATGAAGACCATCCGCAACCTGCTGATGGCCTGGGTGCTGACCTTGCCGGCGGCGATTGTGCTGTCGGGCAGCTTGTACTGGTTGTTCACCAAGCTGTTCTGAAGTATCGCGTCCACAGGTCATGCGTTGGACTGGATGATTTGCCCCAGCCAGTCCATGAACGCCCTGACCCGCAACGGTAAATGCCGTTGCCGGGCATAGAGCAGCGAGACTTCCATGGACGGTGCATTGAACTGCGGTAGTACCGCGACCAACTCGCCGCTGCGCAGGTACGACTGCAGCCCCGTCACTGGCGCCTGGATCAAGCCGAAGCCACCCAGGCATGCCGACTCATAAGCGTCGGTGCTGTTCACCGTGATGCTGCCCGCCATTGGCACTCGATGCAGCGTGCCCCCCTCCTCGTACAGAAAACCGTCCGACCGCGCGCCCAATACACCGACGTAATGGACCAGCCGATGCTGTGCCAGATCTTCAATTTGTTCAGGCACGCCATAGCGCTGCAAATACGTGGGGCTGGCGCAGTTGACCATGGCGAAATCGCATAAATGACGCGCGACCACCGATTGATCCGGTTGCGCGCCAATCCGCACCACGCAGTCAAACCCTTCGCTGAGCAAATCGACCCGGCGGTCGGTGCTGCTGATTTCGAGTTCCAGATGAGGGTGCCGCGCCATGAATTCCGGCAAGCGCGGCATCACCACGCGCCGGGCCAGAATGTTCGGCATGTCGATGCGAATCCTCCCGACGAGTGAAGCCTCGTCCTGGCGAAACAACCCCTCGATTTCATCCATGTGCGACAGCAAGTCCTTGCTGCGTTCGTACAACACCAGACCGTCCTGCGTCGCCTGAACCTTGCGCGTGGTGCGTTGCAGCAGACGCGTGCCCAGCAGTGTTTCCAGGGCCTGGATGTGCTCGGACACCGTAGACCTGGGCAAGCCCAGGCTTTCACCCGCCAGGGTAAAACTCGACATTTCGCTGACGCGGACGAAGGTGCGCAGCAGTTCCAGTTTGTTCATGGGCCGACCTTCTATTGTTCGGATTAACCGACCAGTGATTCCGATTCCAACCTGTTTATCACCCTGAGGCGGATAAATAAACTTTCTCCACATCATCACTCACTGCTCTGAGGACATCCCATGAACCGTAAAATCGCATTGATCACCGGCGCCAGTCGCGGTCTTGGCAAAAGCACCGCCCTGCATCTGGCAGCGCAAGGCATCGACATCATCGGCACCTACAACAGCCAGGCTGGCGATGCGCAGGCACTGGTCGCGGAGATTGAAAAACTCGGTGGCCGCGCCGCCATGCTGCAACTCGACGTCGGCCAGAGTGAACACTTCGCCGATTTCAGCACCCGGGTTGGAGAGGTGTTGCGCGAACACTTCGACCGCCAGCATTTCCACTTCCTGATCAACAATGCTGGCGTCGGCATTCACGCGAACTTCGTCGACACCACGCTGGCGCAGTTCGACTTGCTGATGAACGTCCATTTGAAGGGGCCGTTTTTCCTCACTCAGAGCCTGCTGCCGTTGATGGCTGACGGCGGGCGCATCATCAATATCTCCAGCGGCCTGACCCGTTTCAGCCTGCCGGGTTATGGCGCCTATGCGGCGATGAAGGGCGCGATGGAAGTGCTGACGCGCTACCAGGCCAAGGAACTCGGTGCGCGCAATATTGCGGTGAATACGCTGGCACCGGGCGCCATCGAAACCGATTTCGGCGGTGGGACAGTGCGCGATAACAACGACGTGAACAGCTACGTCGCCGGCAATACAGCGTTGGGTCGTGTAGGTAAACCTGACGATATCGGGGGCGCGATAGCGTTGCTGCTGGCGCCGGGTGGCCAGTGGATCAACGGGCAGCGCGTCGAGGCTTCGGGGGGGATGTTTCTGTAAGCAAAGAGCAAAAGATCGCAGCCCAGGCTGCGATCTTTGCTTTACCCTTCCAACGCCCTGCGCACCATCAACCGCTCTCGCACCACGTCGTAACCCCAGTGGTACACGTAGGTGTACGGCAGGAAAAACAGCAGCACGCCGATGTCCAGCAGGAACGCCTGCCACAGGCTGATCTTCAGCCACCAGGCAATCAACGGCACGCCGAACGCCACCAGACCGCCTTCGAAAAGCAATGCATGGACCACGCGGACCCAGGCGTTACGCACAATGGCGAAGCGCTTGAGCAAGCGGTCGAACAGGCCGTTGAAGACCACGTTCCAGGCCAGCGCAAGGGCGGCAATCGCCAGGGTGGCCACGCCCATTTCCAGCATGGGCTTGTCCATAACCCAGGCCAATAGCGGAGTACAGATCAATATCGCCAGCAGTTCGAAACCGATGGCCTGGAGAATTCGTTCAGTGATGGATTTGTTGGCGTTCATGGCCAGGCTCCCTGAGTGACTGTGGTTGCCATGATCCGCCCTCACACCGATACTTCATAACCAATAACCATCGATCAAGGCGATAGTTCATGGCTTCCCACGAAGTGTTGCTGGCGTTTGTAGAGGCCGCGACCCAAGGCTCGTTTTCCGCCGCGGCGCGCAAGCTCGGGCGCAGTCAGTCGACCATCAGCGCCGCCGTGGCGAGCCTGGAAATCGACCTGAACCTTGTCCTCTTCGACCGCAGCAGCCGCAAGCCGAGCCTGACCCCGGCCGGGCACGTCATGCTGCAACGAGCCGAGGAGATTCTGGCCGCCACCAGCCGTCTGGAAATGACCGCCAGCCAACTGTCCCAAGGCATCGAGCCAAAGTTGACCGTGGCGATTTCCGACACTTATCAGTCCGACCGTTTCGAAGCGGCGCTCAGTGCTTTCGAGCAGCGTTACCCGGACCTGGAACTTGAATGCCTGATCGCCGAATGCGATGACCTGGTAGCACTGGTACAACGCGGCCGCGCACACGTTGCCTTCGCCGAAATGCAGGACAGCTACCCGCCGGACCTGGTCAGTTCGACGGTGGACGAGCGCACGGAAATCGCCCTGTTCGTGTCCCACACGCACCCGTTGGCGACGCTGAACGACATCGATCAGGACGTGCTGCAACAGCACCGCGAACTGCGTCTGGCGACGATCGTCAATCCGTATGAAAGCCGCGCGAAGGGACGTGTCTGGTCGGCGCCGAGTTACCTGATGCTGCTGGAAATGGCCCAGGGCGGGTTCGGCTGGGCACCGTTGCCACGGTGGTTGGTGGGACGGTTCGGGGCGGGTTCGTTGGTGGAATTGAAAGTGCGTGGCTGGCCAAAACCGGTGTACGTCGATGCGCTGTGGTCGCGTTTGCACCCGCCGGGGCCGGCGGGGAGTTGGTTATTGGGCAAGATGCTGGAATGAAGGTCCGCAAGACCACATCATCCCAACTCCCGCAATCGCCCCTCGATAAACCGCCGCTCCGGCACCTGCTGCGTCAATTCCAGCGCCCGCTGATACGCCGCTCGCGCTTCCTCCACCCTTCCCAACTGCCGGCAAAACTCTGCCCGTGCCGAATGTGCCAGGTGGTAATCCAGCAACTCGCCCCGGGCCAGAATCCCTTCGATCAACGTCAGCCCGGCCTGCGGGCCATCGCGCCTGGACAGCGCCGCCGCGCGGTTCAGTTCGATCACCGGCGACGGCACCGCCCGCAGCAGCACGTCGTACAGACCGACAATCTGCGCCCAGTCCGTCTCTGCCGCCGAGGGCGCTTCGGCATGCACCGCGGCAATCGCCGCTTGCAGGCAATAAGGCCCGAAGCGCCGCGTGGTCAGCGCACGCTCAATCAAGGCGCAGCCTTCGGCAATCAGCTCGGCATTCCACAACGAGCGATCCTGTTCATCCAGCACAATCAGCTCACCGCTCGCGGAGGTCCTGGCCGGGCGCCGGGACTCATGCAACAGCATCAGCGCCAGCAGCCCCATTACCTCCGGTTCAGGCAACAACTCCATCAACAACCGACCGAGACGAATCGCTTCGCGCGTCAGGTCTTCACGGGTCAGCTCGCTGCCGACAGACGCCGAGTACCCTTCGTTGAACACCAGGTAAATCACCCGCAACACGCTGTCGAGTCGCTCGGGCAATTCCGTCAGGGTGGGTACTTGATAAGGGATTTTCGCGTCACGGATCTTGGCCTTGGCGCGCACGATGCGCTGGGCGATGGTGGCCGGCGCCGAGAGGAAAGCCCGGGCGATTTCTTCCGTGGTCAGGTCGCAGACTTCGCGCAGGGTCAGCGGCACTTGAGCGTCCGCCGCCAGTGCCGGGTGACAACAGGTGAAGATCAGGCGCAGGCGATCGTCTTCCACGTCTTCGTCACTCCAGTCGGCCTGCTCCAGCGCCTCCAGTTGAGCGATCAACACCGGCCGGGATGCGTTAAAACGTGCGCGCCGGCGCAACACATCAATGGCCTTGAAACGGCCAGTAGACACCAGCCAGGTGCGCGGATTGTCCGGCACGCCGTCGCGCTGCCAGCGCTCGACCGCGACGAAGAACGCCTCGTGCAGCGCTTCTTCGGCGAGGTCGAAATCGCCGAGCAGGCGGATCAGGGTCGCCAGGATTCGCCGCGACTCGTCACGGTAAACCTGCTCGACTTGCGCCCGTACCGATTCGCCCGGCATCAGTCCGGCATGCCTGGGGGCATTTTTCGCTGGACGGGTTGCACACTCATAAAAGAACTCCTGTTGTGATAGCTATTCAGACATTCAACTGGCGAACGGGCCGCACCTCGACACAGCCAACCCGGGCCGCCGGAATGTTACCGGCGACCTGGAGGGCTTCATTGAGGTCCTTGGCATCGATCAGGTAGAAGCCGGCCAACTGCTCCTTGGTTTCAGCGAACGGGCCATCGGTGATCGACATTTTGCCGTTGCGCATGCGCACGGTGGTCGCGGTCTGCACCGACTCCAGCGCTTCGGCGGCGATCATCCGGCCGCTGCCCTGGATCGACTCGGCATAGGCCATGCACTCGGCGTCGTTGGGGCTTTCGGGCAGCGAGTGCAATTCGTGCTCGTTGCTGTAGACCAGGCATAAGTACTTCATGAGGCTCTCCATTTCAGACGGCTTTGCCGTGACCGAACTGATCAACTATGGCTGTCGATTGGCGCTTTGGCGCTGCTTTCCGATAAACAGCCCGACCATCAGGGTTCCAGGTTGAACAGCGCCGCGCCGCTGGTCATGTCGAACGGAGCCGACCAGTGTTCGTGGACGATCTGCCAGAGCCCCGCTTCCTGCCGATAGCACGCGGTGACGCGCATCCAGCAAGCCTGGGTTTTACCCTTTTCATTGGTGCCGCCGCAATGCGCCAGCCAGTGAGCGAAAGCGATCTCCTGCGACGGCACGACGTTGATTTCATGGAACTCGAAAATGTGCGGGCCGGGGCACATCTCCAGGCATTCCTGCCAATGCGCACGGTAGGCCGCCTTGCCCTTGAATTGCAGGGCTTTGACGGCATCGAAGGAGACGATGTCGTCGGCGTACAGGGCCATGACCTTTTCCACATCCTTGGCGATGACCGCCTGGCGGTAGTTCTCGATCAAGTTATGGATGTGTGTCTGAGCGTTCATGAGGGTTCTCCACGTTTTTTGTTGAAGACACCTTTAGTCGTCTGGCGAAAAGCCAAATCGACAACCGAAATAAAAATAATCCATGGAGGCAAACTCGCTAGAATCCGAGGCTCATTTCCGTTGGAAAAAGGACACTCCAGTGACAGCCCGACTCGTGCCTTACGAAAGCCTGAACGCCTTGCAGCGCCAACAGGTCGAGGCCATCGAAATCCACGCCGAACAAATCAGATTCTCCGGCGACATCCACGGTGCATTGCACACCTTGCTGTCCAAACCGGGCCCTGGCGTCAAAGGCTTTGCCCTGCTGGCCGAAGAGGTTCCGGTGGCCTTCCTGCTGCTCAAGCGCCCGCCGGTGCTGCCGGCCTGGGCCGACGAACACAGCGCCACCCTGCACGCCCTGCAAGTCGATCACCGCGCCCAGGGCAAAGGTTATGGCAAAGCCTGCCTGCAAGCCCTGCCCGAGGTTGCACGCCAGGCCTGGCCAGAGATCAAAGGGCTGGAGTTGTCGGTGGATGCCGACAATGAATCGGCCATCGCGCTGTATGCCAAATACGGTTTTGTCGACAGCGGCGAAGCGTACAAGGGCCGGATCGGTTATGAACGGCGGATGGGGCTGGTTTTCTGATTCGTGGAGGGATAAACGGATGTTGAACTCAATCGAAGCGCTGGAAGCGATCTACGGCCTGCCCCATGACCGCGCGGTACGCAAACAGATCCCCTTTCTGAACGAGGACTATCAGGCGATGGTCCGCGCCTCGTCGCTGGTGATCATCAGCTCGGTCGGCCCCGACGGCATGGACGGCTCACCGCGCGGCGATACGCCGGGTTTTGTGCGGATCATCGATGAGCGCACGCTGGCGATCCCGGATCGCCCCGGCAACAACCGCATCGACACGCTGCGCAATGTCGTGCTCGATTCGCGGGTATCGCTGCTGTTCATCATTCCGGGAATTGGCGAGACGTTGCGGGTCAACGGCACAGCGCAGATCAGCGCCGAGCCGGCATTGCTGGAGAGTTTTGCCGTCAATGGCAAACCGGCGCGCACGGTAATGCTGGTGACGGTGGAAGCGGCGTATTTCCATTGTTCGAAAGCGATTGTGCGTTCGGATTTGTGGAACCCCGAGCGCTACCTCGACCGCTCTGCCCTGCGGACCGCCGGCGCGTTTCACAAACGGCTGAACGATGGGCAGTTCGATGCCGAGAGGTATGACCGGGAAGCGCCGGYGAGAGTGCGTGACACCCTCTACTGACAAACACCGCCCCCTGTAGGAGCTGCCGCAGGCTGCGATCTTTTGACTTTGCTTTTTAAAAACAAGATCAAAAGATCGCAGCCTGCGGCAGCTACAGGGATCGTGTTTACAGGTCCAGAATCATCTCATGCCACGCCATCCCGCCATGGTCGGACGCTGAAGGCTGGATGTAGGCAAAACCAAATCCGGCATAGAGCGCAATGTGCTGCTCTTTGCCGACTGCTGGCGCATTTCACAAACGGCTAAACGATGGACAGTTCGATGCCGAAACGTATGACCGGGAAACACCGGCGAGAGTGCGCGATAGTCTCTACTGACACAACGCCCCAACTTTACTCCTACAGGCCCTCAGCCGATGACCTGTAGGAATAATCTCTCAAAGAAAAAAGAAGTTTCTCTCATAGATTGAATACCTGGACTTCAATGCATGTAAGGCACTTCTGATTTTTTGTATAAATATTGACGACCTGCCCATGTAGACACTAGGGTTTTAGCACATGAGTGCTATTACCTCTGAGCTGTGAGGTGGACCCAAGTAAAACACTTGCCCCTTATTTCTTTGGAGTGCGGCCTCTCAGATTTATAAAAATGTCCCGAGTTATATTCTCGCCATTGCGCAGGGAGTAACAGGTAATGACCACACTCGTAAAAATCTCGCAGTCAAAAATCTCCGATAATGAGATTTCCATACTAGATGGAAGAATTTCAATTCCGAAAGACTATCTACGCGAAAGAGCTTTTTTAGAAAGCACAAGCGTCCTAGTTGTTTCAGGTTCTTTAATCGAGGGAATTGGAACCATTCACTCCGATATCGATTGCATTATTCTGTGCGATCAACGACCCAAAGCAAACAACATTAAAAATAGCGAACACGCATTAGTTACGGATATAAATTATCACTACATTACCCAAGACGAGGAAGTTCATAACACAACAGATTTTTACGGTGACACCAGCATCCACATTGATGCTGACTACATAACATTCTCCGAACTGGAAGACATTATTACCAAGATTGAGAAAGCATTTGAGGAAATTACTTATGACCAGCGTTTCCTCTATGGCCCAGTGCTATCAAACACAGAGAACAATGTCATCCATAGATCATTAATTGGGCACGCATTGGAGAACGAGGAAAAATTCAATCGACTGAAATCCGAGATACCTCTGGAGAAGCATATTTATGTAGCTCACCGTGAAAAGCTTCCCGTATTTTACGCGTTTCAGGATGTTCAAGGTTGCTGGCAGTCGGGAAACCTTTGGATGGGTTGTGAGATTGCTCGGGATATGATGTTAAAGACGACGATGAGCTTTACCTACTTAACTGGCACAACAAACAAGCACTACAAGTGGGTTTATTCAAACATGTTCAGAGTTAATGGATTTGATGAAATAAAAAATAGATTCTTTGCCTTGGCCAGACAGGGTGCGGTCACAGAGGCTGAATGTCGTTCATACATTCAAGAAACGCTGAAATATATGGACCTGGTATTTTTGTCAATTGAAGGACTGCTAAAAAAATCAAAAATTTACCCATCTACGCAAAAGTCTCTTGCAGCACTGGATAAAGAGTTTAACAAACGCAAACAAACCAAACACAAAATATCGATGTGTGAATACTACTTCAGGAAAAAATATTTTGCTGCGGAAGGAACTCCATCTTTAATCAGCCTACTCAAAGAATGGGATTGAGAAGAGCGGCTTACAAGCACGGCCAATACTTCAATATCTCTCAGGCCTTCTTTTTAGAAAAGCACGGGTGACCAAATATGGAAATTACCCGAATAGCCATTCCGTTGATATTTTCCAGACTAGGGGAGATGACTGCATCACTACTTTATTTTTCATTTATTGGACACTTTATAGTTGATTCACTTAGTCATGCCTCACTCGCATGGGCATTAATTTCTTTTCTAACAGTAGTAGGTATTGGCTTTTTTTCAACATCACTGGTGAAAGTAGCTGGATCTACCAATCTAAATTCAAACGGTATTGAACTCGATTTAATTATTTCATTTAGGCTTGCATTTTCCCTTGGGGCAATTATTGTTTTCGCAATAATTATACTTAGTGCTAGCCTATCAAGATCGCTTACAAACGACGGTGATCTAGAAGGACTTAAAGCACTACTAGCCCTCTCACTCTCTATTCCCGCCTTGTACTTACAGATAGTTATCTTCAATTTTTTCAACGCCATTAAAAAAGCTAGATACGAGCTGATATATACATAGCTATTCAATACTGCCCTTGTTTTAGTCTGTACATTTTTTGCTTCAACGAAATCGAACGCAAATATAACCTATTTCATACTCGCATATTCTGGCTTAAGGTATTTTTTTGCTGGCCTTGCATTCGCCTTTTTTAACTTACAAATTCATCAATACATCTCCCAATTCCGGCACTCACGAAACATCCCGACCATAGCATATGTTAATTACTTTATTGGCGGTCTCCCAATGGCACTATGTTTTGGCGGTGAAAGCCTGCTATTTTTTATGCTCTCTCTTATCTCAAAAAGCTTAGACGATACAAGCTTATCGGCATATCAGGCATCGCTCCATTTTTTAAGCATCGTATACATGGTTTCAATCGGAGCGGGAAATGCTACAGGGATAGTAGTCGCACGACACTACGGCCTAAAGGATTTCCACTCATTGAGTACAACCTACAACCAAGGGATAAAGCTCGGACTATTTATATTAACCCCATTTTTATTAATTTGTCTTTTCTTAAATAAAGATATATCAGCACTCTATACATCCGATGCACTGACAAGAAGATTGATTGAGGACAATATTCTGATCTCAATCCCATTTTTAATATTTGAATACATTTATGTTGTGACTCGAATGACATTAAGAAGCATGGGAGATTTCTGGGTCCCCACGTTATTTACCATATCGTTACTCAACATTCTCGGCTTAACTCTCTCTATCGGATTGATATCATTTTATAACTATAGCGTTAACTCCATATTTGTAGCCCTGGTGGCTTGTTCGCTTCTTCTAATGTTGCTTCTACTTTGGCGCCTAAGAAGCATCTTAAAAAAACACAATCCACAAACAACTAGCAGAGCATTAAATTAGACAAAACATAGTATAAAACCAAATGCTTTAGTGCACTATCGTGAGGACTCAACTATGAATCACGCAAACCCCTTATCGTATTCGCAAAATCAGCGCACCAAATCTATAACTATTATTAGCGAATATCATGGCTGGCGAACATTGAGTGGAGTACAAACAAGCGACTATTACACCTATCGCAATGCCATACTCAATGGCTGCCATCTTCAAAGAGCTTCTTTCGATCTTCGACACCCTGAAGAAATGATTTGTGATCTGAGCAACCTCGATCCAATTTATAACGGCATGTCCGGTGAGGACATTGTGCACATATAGAATTACTTAAACTTAAGCACAAGTAAAATCAAGTTCGACGAGATACGCAGAATTAAAGGAGATGGGCTATCGCCAGAAATAGCTATTTCTGGCCCGTCAAAATCACACCTTGGCAACTTGAAAAGCTCACTTATTAGCCAGGCATTTGCTCACCTACGTCGTGACGCATTTCCAATTCCTATGAAAGGAGCAATTCGAGGCATTACTAATAGCAGATTACTTATAAGCACAAGTAACGAAACCATGGAATTCCATAATAGGTTCTGCGCTTTCTATAGCAAATATATATCCCATGAACATTGGGATAGCAGCTCCACTCTCAACACGAGATATGTTTACGAGGACCATGCAATTTGGCCCCAAATAGAGAAAATAGCAAAAAACAAACTATTTTTATTGTCGGCTGGTTTACCGCTTGCCCTTGGCTATTTGGCGGCAACCGGAGATCATAATATTTTCTTTTCAGAAGTTCATCGGCAAAACGATTCTAGCCTGCTGAGTAGAGATAACGCTTTTCAAGATATTTTCCCTACCCCCACTGCATCGAACGAACCATGGTTGGTTATAGATAAAGCCTATACCGGAGGTAGTCTCAGGCAGGCGGCAAACATGATTAGAAAAAAGTTTGGTTATAATGTCGAAGTCAAAACTGTAGCGCTATTCCCAAAATCACTCAGTGCCTTTATGAGCGCGGATTACGCTGTTTATGCTGGAAAGCTATTTGAAGTCAAGTCTTACGCCTCCCGATTAGACAGGGATCGCTGGCATATACAATTAATAATGGAATAATAAATATGAGACCATTATTTAGGCGCGAACACGTTCCCGAGTTAGAAAAGTGCCTCTACGAGGCTAGAAAACAATTACGGCGTTATTGGGCGGGAACTCTGGTTTGTTTACCAGACTCCAACACAGAAAACAAATGCTGGAACAACTCGCAAACCCAGCATGACTTAGACTGCCAGAGAATATTATATGACTGCCTTTCTAATATCACCATGCGAATCACGATATATTCTGAAGAAAACACTTCAACAGTCACATATGGTGATATTGGAGATTTCTACCTGCTTATAGACCCTCTAGATGGAACACACAACGCAGTTTTAGGTTTTCCTACTTACACATCTAGCGTGGCACTTTACCATGAAGGCGTCTATGTATTTGGCTGGATTTATGATATCTCAAGAGATTTAGTATATACCGCCGCACTAGGTGAGGGAGCCTACCTTCAGTCGTCGATCATTGTAAAAAGACTTCAGCCTCGTAAAGTTAACCGCATAGAAGACATGCATATTTCTTTCCTTCGCCCCAAAGAGCACAGAGAAAAAACTATAATTGAGAGGCTCATATGGACAGCAAGTAAAGTCCGCGTCTACTCATGTTCCTCATTGGAAATTTGCCTTATTGCTGCCGGAGTTCTTGATGCCTTTATTGATATAGATATACCAGGACACGAACGTAGTTGCGACATTGCCGCTGCAGAGTTGATTTTAAGAGAAGCAGGAGGTGCACTATTTGATAGGACAGGCCACCCTAGACTCTCCCTATCTCCGTCGTCGGCTTCTCTTTCAGACAACGGCACTTTGATTGCTTTGTCCTCCGCGGAGTTGATACGACTTATCTTGTAGTGCTGGGTTAACTTAACTGGAGATAAAGCATGCTAGTCGAAACTGTAAGCTTGAAACTTGAATTACTGTGCAACGGGGTTAGCTTTACTAGAGAGTTTCTAGAATATTATCAGGCTCGAACAGATCATATTGAAAAAAGGCGAGCTTATGGAACAGGTGACAGCATTGTTCTTAACTCTAGCACTCGCACTCCGCAAGAAATTATTCTTGATGGGCAGATTATTGCTGCCGCAAATTACAATCCAGACTCAGACTACCGCATAGCCTTAGAGCAAGAAATTCCTGTGATCAAACATGGAAATAGAACTGTGAGAATTACATTTCCAAGCAGGCCTAGATCTTATGGAAAGTATCTGAGCAATGGCTCGCTACTTGAGCAGCACATAACCGCATATGGAAATTCGACACTCGGAATATTTTCCCCAGGCCATTGTTACTACTTCAATGATGGTAATGAATGCAAATTCTGCTCTTTGGGATCAGCAAGAGAAACCCTATCTGATCATAAAATGCGAATAAAGGGCGATGTGGCGGGCGAAGCAGTAGCTATAGCCATCAAGGAAGAAGACGGTCGGTACAAGAGGGTGCTATTGAACGGCGGTACGATTCCAAACTATGACAAAGGATACTCAATACATATGGACCTACTGGAACGGGTAAAAAAACACAAACTTGAAAAGTAGTTTGGAGTATCACTTAATTTCTATGCCCCCTAAGGATTTTCGTCTTTTTGATCGATTCAAGAAAATTGGCAACAATATGTCAATGAGCCTTGAGGTATTCAACCCAGATCTATTTTCAGAAGTTTGCCCAGGGAAAGCTCGTGATTATACCCGCGAACGTTTTCTTGCAGCTTTCGAAGCCGCCGTGGATGTTTTAGGTCGTGGCAATGTATATGCAGGATTTGTCGCCGGAATGGAACCATTAGAGTCAATTATTGAAGGCATCGAGTATTTTGGAGATATGGGGGTGGTACCTGCTGTTGCTGCATTTCACCCTGACGCTGGCTCTCAATACTCTAACAGGCAGCGCCCCTCAGTAGACTTCCTGATGAAACTTGGAATAAAAATGTCGGAAATATATCGCAGAGAAGGGTTTCAGCCATTAATTGAGGGAAGCGGTAGAAACTCGTTAGATACCGAAGCCTATTTGGAGGGATTCGCATGAGCAATCCATCTAAGCAAGCTATATTTATCGCATTTGAAGGCACTGACGGTGCAGGAAAATCTACAATTGCAAGGGCAACATATGACAAGGTTTATGAGTCCTATTCCGAATTAAATTATATAGATAAAAATCGGCCGCCTGTATCATCAGGGTATACGGAGTTTCATATGTCGCGCATACGTGAAATCCTTTGGGATTACCCGGACAATGCCCCTCTTGACCAATTAGGCGACAGTCATTGGATAAGTTTAATCGCCGCTTGGTTTCAAGCCACAGATTATGCCGCCATCAGGCCATTAATAAACTCTGGAGTTAGCTGCATCGCAGATGGTTGGTATTACAAATACCTAGCACGTTTTTTACTCAAAGATAAAAATTTGGCTGAAGAAGCATTAGGAATATTTTCAACAATTAGAAAACCTGATGCCGTCATTTTTTTAGATATCGACCCAGTTCTTGCAGCCAAAAGAAAAGGATCTTTTCGCCTTAGCGAGAGCGGGGCCTATGATGGTGGCAATGAAGATCGACTTAAAAGTTTTATCGCGTATCAAAATCGAGTTCGATCCAGCTACGAGCTATGTGGTTTGGCAAATTGGGTGAGGATCGATACGACTGACCTTAGTGAAGAAGCTGTACTTGATAGGGCGGTGAGCGCGGTACAAAACATACTCAGCAAAATATAGAGCACAGCAGACTTTGTGATGATGGAAGCAGCGTATTTCCATTGTTCGAAAGCGATTGTGCGTTCGGATTTGTGGAATCCTGAGAACTTCCTCGACCGCTCTGCCCTGCCGACGGCGGGGGCGTTTCACAAACGGCTGAACGATGGGCAGTTCGATGCCGAGGCGTATGACCGGGAAGCACCGACGAGAGTGCGCGATAGCCTCTATTAGAAGATCGATCGTTCCCACGCTCTGCGTGGGAATGCAGCCAGGGACGCTCTGCGTCCCAAGAGCGGACGCGGAGCGTCCATTGAGGCGTTCCCACGCAGAGCGTGGGAACGATCAATCAAGGCTTACAGGTCCAAGATCATCTCATGCCACGCCATCCCGCCATGGTCGGACGCCGAAGGCTTGATGTAGACAAACCCAAACCCGGCATACAGCGCAATGTGCCGCTCTTTGCACATCAAGTGGATGCTGGCCTTGTTCAATGCGCGCATGCGCTGGATGAATTCACCCATCAAGCGTTTCGCCAGGCCTTGCCCCTGATAATCCGGATGCACCACCACCGACATAATCACCACGTGCGGGCCGGCGGGGTCGTGGCCGATCAGTTCCTTGAACGCCTCATCCGACATTTCCACCTCGAACGCCGCACCGGAATTGACGAAACCGGCTACAACGCCATCCACTTCGGCAACGATGAAGCCCTCGGGCCAGGTGGCGATGCGGGTGGCGATTTTCTCGCGGGTGGCGGCTTCGTCGCCTTCGTAGGCAACGGTTTCGATGGCGTAGCAGCGGTCCAGGTCAGCGGGAATGACGTGGCGGATGACGGTGTTCATGGCAGCTCGGAATCGGCGGGGGAAAGGCTGGGATCATAAATTAATAAGGCGTTGATATCGATCAGAGAGGCGGATCGCCGATCCGCCGCTCGACCCGTTCATTACGCTTTGATCGGCAGCCAGATTTCCAGCACGCCGGTGTTGAGCTTCGGGTTGAAGTCTTCGCTGTAGCGTTCGAACTCCGGAGCGTCCGCAGCTTCATGACCGGATTTTGGCAACCAGGTTTTCCAGATGTACTGAAAGGTCTGGGGCAAGGTATCCAACGAGCCCTTGTGTTCGAAGACTGCATACTTCTGAGGCTGAACTTCGATCCAGCGGTACTTCTCGGGCAGGTCGTCGAGCTTGCTGATCTCGACGCCGGCGATGTATTCGAAACCGCCCTTACCATCCGGATTGCAGCAGATGCCGTAGGTTATTTCGCTTTTCTGACCGGGAATTTTGCCGATCTCGGGAATGAATTTCTCCCATAGGTCGGGGATCGCTTTGGTCGTGTCCGCAGTAAATCGTCCGCCAAGCCCCGCTATGAGCATGAAGTGCCCGTTTTCAAAGCGTGGTTCAGCCATTTCGACTTGTTTTTGTCCATCCATGACTCGACTCCTGAAGTAGGTTCGGCTGGGAGTATAGAAGCCAAACCCGATTCGCCCAGTCAGAGCCCCGGAAGCTGCCCGGCGGTGGGCGCCCCAACAAACTCGTTGTAACCCGATAGAATCACGTAGACCGCGAAATAGCAGAAGATCGCGGCCGATGCCATGTAGGAATAACGCAACAGTTTGTCACCGAGCAACTTGCCGCCATGGCTCGCCGCGAAGCACAGCGTGACGCACCAGAGAATTCCCGCGCAGAGAAATCCACCGAGAAACAACGCCGAACTGAGGGTGCCGCCGCCACCGGAACGGGCAATCAGGGTGCCCCCCACCGCGGCGAACCAGAGAATCGCACTGGGCGACGACATGGCGAGGAAAATCCCCCGCAAGAACTCTTTGCGATGGGAGTTGTGGCCAACGTCGGCGGTCTCGGCCAATACGGCACTGTGGTAGATCGCCGAATGAATCATCTTCGCCGCGAAGTACAGCAGCAACGCCGACCCACCGATCCACAACACCCAACGTACGGTTTCGTATTGCAGCAATACGGTCATGCCGGCCAGGGCCAGCACCGCGTAAATCAGGTCGCCGACACAGGTCCCCAGCCCCAGGGCAAAGCCCTGGAAATAGCCGCGCTGCATCGCCAGGGTGATCATCGCGATATTGGCCACGCCGATGTCCAGACACAGTGAAAGGCTGAGCAGGAAGCCACTGGTAAATTCCATCAACCCGTTTCCTTCGGCAAAAATTGTTTACGTAGAGGCTGGACAGTTTGCCATACCTGCCCTTACATTCCGCCACAGGCCACCGCAGTGGCCAGCGTCGCTCGGACGGTTCCGGGCGCTTACGTTATTCGAGGCAACAATGGCCGAACAAGGTTCGCCGCGCCGCTTTGCGCGCATAGATCGACTCCCCCCTTACGTTTTCAACATCACTGCCGAACTGAAGATGGCCGCCCGTCGTCGTGGCGAAGACATCATCGACTTGAGCATGGGCAACCCCGACGGCGCCACGCCGCCGCACATCGTCGAAAAACTGGTCACCGTCGCCCAGCGCGAAGACACCCACGGCTACTCCACGTCCAAAGGGATTCCGCGCCTGCGTCGGGCGATTTCCAATTGGTACAAGGATCGCTACCAGGTTGATATCGACCCGGAAAACGAAGCCATCGTCACCATCGGTTCCAAGGAAGGCCTGGCGCATTTGATGCTGGCCACCCTCGACCAGGGCGACACCGTGCTGGTGCCAAACCCGAGCTACCCGATTCACATCTACGGTGCGGTGATTGCCGGTGCCCAGGTGCGGTCGGTGCCGCTGATCCCTGGCGTGGATTTCTTCGCCGAGCTGGAACGGGCGATTCGCGGTTCGATCCCGAAACCGAAGATGATGATCCTGGGCTTTCCGTCCAACCCCACCGCCCAGTGCGTGGAGCTGGATTTCTTCGAACGGGTGATCGCCCTCGCCAAACAGTACGACGTTCTGGTGGTGCACGACCTGGCCTACGCCGACATCGTCTACGACGGCTGGAAAGCCCCGTCGATCATGCAAGTGCCCGGCGCCAAGGACATCGCGGTGGAGTTTTTCACCCTGTCCAAGAGTTACAACATGGCGGGCTGGCGCATCGGCTTCATGGTCGGCAACCCGGAACTGGTCAACGCTCTGGCGCGGATCAAGAGCTACCACGACTACGGCACCTTCACCCCGCTGCAGGTCGCGGCCATTGCGGCGCTGGAAGGCGATCAGCAATGCGTCAAAGACATCGCCGAGCAGTATCGGCAACGTCGTAACGTATTGGTCAAAGGCCTGCATGAATTGGGCTGGATGGTCGAGAACCCGAAGGCGTCGATGTACGTCTGGGCCAAGATTCCCGAGGCGTATGCACACCTGGGCTCGCTGGAATTCGCCAAGAAACTGCTGGCCGAGGCCAAGGTCTGCGTCTCGCCGGGTGTCGGGTTTGGTGAGTACGGGGACGATCATGTGCGCTTCGCGCTGATCGAAAACCAGGACCGGATTCGTCAGGCCGTACGCGGAATTCGCGGGATGTTCCGGGCGGATGGGTTAGTCACCAAATAATCCCTCTGTTGATCGTTCCCACGCAGAGCGGGGAGCGATCATCACAGTAGCCCCACAAAAAAACCGCATCGCTGCGGTTTTTTTGTGCCTGCCAAATGTGTTTAGACGAACAACGACAACAGCAGAATAAAGCCCAGGCCCACTACGGACAGGATGGTTTCCATCGCGGTCCAGGTCTTGAAGGTTTCCGCCACGGTCATGTTGAAGTACTGCTTAACCAGCCAGAAACCGGCGTCGTTGACGTGGGACAGGATCAACGAACCGGCACCGGTGGCCAGCACCAGCAGCTCACGGTTCACACCCGGAATCATCCCCACTACCGGCACCACGATGCCAGCGCCAGTGATGGTCGCCACGGTTGCCGAACCGGTCGCGATACGAATCACCGCGGCCACCAGCCAGGCCAGCAGGATCGGCGAGATCTGTGCAGCCACCGCCATGTGACCGATCACGTCACCCACACCGCTGGTCACCAGCATCTGCTTGAAGCCACCACCGGCACCGATGATCAGGATGATCGCGGCGGTCGGCGCAAGGCTCGAGTCCAGCCATTTGAGCATCTGTTGCGAACCGATGCCCTGCTTGTAGCCGAAGGTGTACAGCGACAGCAGCAATGCCAGCAGCAGCGCCGAGATCGGGTGACCGATCAGGTCCATGAAGGTGCGGAAAAAGTTGCCATCCGGCAGCACCACATCGGCAAAGGTCTTGAGCAGCATCAGGAACACGGGCGACAGCACGGTGATCAAGGTAATGCCGAAGCTTGGCAGATCGCCTGCATCCTCATCGCGCACCAGTTGATCCACCAGTTCCTGATTCGGATGACCGGGAATGTACTTGGCAATGAACGTACCGTAGATCGGACCGGCGATGATGGCCGTTGGCAGCGCAACGATCAGGCCGTAGAGAATGGTTTTACCGATGTCGGCACCGAACACGCCGATCGCCAGCAACGGCCCCGGGTGCGGAGGAACCAGACCGTGCACGGCGGACAGACCGGCCAGCAGCGGGATACCGATCTTGATGATCGACACGCCGGTACGACGGGCGACGATGAACACCAGCGGGATCAGCAGCACGAAGCCGATTTCGAAGAACAGCGGGATGCCGACCAGGAAGGCCGCGAACATCATGGCCCACTGCACCTTGTCCTTGCCGAAGGCCCGAATCAGCGTCTGGGCGATCTGATCCGCCCCGCCGGACTCGGCCATCATTTTGCCGAGCATGGTGCCCAGCGCCAGAATGATCCCGACGAAACCGAGAACGCCACCGAAACCGTCCTGGAACGCCTTGATGATGGTGCCGATCGGCATGCCGGAGGTCAGCCCGAGGAACGCGGCGGCGATGATCAATGCAATGAACGGGTGAAACTTGAATTTGGTGATCAGGAAAATCAAGCCGATCACCGTGACCACTGCATCGAGCAGCAGAAACGTCTCGTGGGACATGCCAAACATGGGGGGTGTCTCCTGTTTGTTGTTGTTATTAAAGCGATTAATCAGAAGCCGTCAGGACAGCGCTATCTCTTGGAGCAAAACTCAACTGGCGAGTTTCAGGCCGTGATCGAGCCACCAGCGGTGGGCCTGAGCGGCCAATTCGTCGACGCTGTGGCTCGAAGCGTCCAGAGCCAGGGTCAGGGGCTCACCGACGGGCGATTCAAGGGTGGCGAACTGGCTGTCGATCAAGGTCGACGGCATAAAGTGGCCCGGCCGATGGGAGACACGATCGGCGGCGACTTCAGGGGTCAGCTCAAGGAACACAAAGCCCAGGCCCGGCAAGGCACTGCGCAAGCGTTCACGGTAACTGTGTTTGAGGGCCGAACAGGTCAGCACCGGGCGCTCGCCACGGGCGTCGACGCGGCGCAGTTCATCGCACAGGCTGTCGAGCCAGCCGGCACGGTCTTCGTCGTTCAGGGGGATACCCGCGCTCATCTTTTCGATATTGGCGGCAGGGTGGAAAGTGTCGCCTTCAATGGCGGTTGCGCCGCTGAGCTGGCACAGGGCCTGGCTGACGCACGTCTTGCCGCAACCGGCAACGCCCATGATGACCAGGGCGGTGATGGGATGATTCATGTAACACCTCAGCGCGCAGACAGCGCTACCTTTGCCAGGTAAAACTCTAGTGCAAAAGCAGATGTTGCCGACGCCTTCTTGTCATTTTTGTGGGTTGCAGCATGTTCGTTCTCGATGCCGAAAAGCGAGGATCAGGCAAACCCCGCTCACGCATTTGCAGCTGCATCGAGACAGCGCTACCTTAGTGCCTTGAATTTTGTTTGGCAAGCCGTCCGATGAATACCCCTAAAAACGATAAAAATACACGCACCACTGGCCGTCCTACCCTCAACGAAGTCGCACGCCTGGCCGGTGTCAGCCCGATTACCGCCTCCCGCGCCCTGCGTGGCGTCAGCACGGTGGCCACCGAACTGGTGGAAAAAGTCCAGAAGGCCGCCCTTGAACTGAACTACGTGGTCAACCCCGCCGCACGCGCCCTGGCCTCGGCCCAGAGCCATTCCGTCGTGGTGTTGGTGCCGTCGCTGTCCAACTTGCTGTTCATCGACACGCTGGAAGCCATTCATCAGGTTTTGCGACCAAAGGGCTTCGAAGTGCTGATCGGTAACTTCCATTACTCGCGCGAAGAAGAAGAAAACCTGCTGCGCAACTACATGGCTTATCAGCCTCGCGGCTTGCTGCTGACCGGCTTCGACCGCACCGAAAGTTCGCGGCGGATGATCGAGGCCAGCAACATTCCCTGCGTCTACATGATGGAACTGGACAGCGCGGCCGGGCTCAATTGCGTCGGTTTTTCGCAACTGGCCGCCGGCGAAACGGCGGCCGAGCATTTGCTTTCCCGTGGTCGTAAACGCCTGGCCTACATCGGTGCGCAACTGGACCAGCGCACGCTGCTGCGCGGCGAAGGTTTCCGCCGGGCGCTGCAAAAAGCCGGGCGCTATGACCCGGATCTGGAAGTGTTGACGCCACGGGCCTCATCGGTCGGCCTCGGTGGCGAACTGTTCCTGCAACTGCTGGCCGCGCATCCGGACCTCGATGCGATCTTCTTCGGTAACGACGACCTGGCCCAGGGCGCATTGCTCGAAGCCCTGCGCTGCGGCATCAAGATCCCCGAACAAGTGGCGATTCTCGGCTTCAACGACTTGCCCATGTCCGAACACATGGTCCCGCGCCTGAGCAGCATCAACACGCCGCGCGAAGCCATTGGCCGTCGTTCGGCGGAGTTGATGCTGACCTTGATGGCCGGCAACTCGGTAGCCAAACCGGTGCAGGACATGGGGTTTGAATTGAAGGTGCGCGAGAGTACTTGATACGCAATCGTCCCTTTGCTCGTGCTAGATTCCCGGCACCTGCAACAGCAAACGGAGAAGCTCAATGGGACATGCGCTGAAGATTTTGGGTCGGGCCTCGTCAATCAACGTCAGAAAGGTCCTGTGGACCTGCGACGAACTGGGCGTTTCCTACGAACGGGAAGACTGGGGCAGCGGTTTTGCCCCGACCCAGAGTCCGGAGTTTCTCCAGCTCAACCCTAACGCACAGGTGCCGGTGCTCATCGACGAAGCCGGCGTGCTGTGGGAGTCCAACACCATCTGCCGCTATCTGGCCGGCAAATACCAAAACACCGATCTGTTGCCCATCGAGCCGGCGGCGCGGGCTCGCGTGGAACAGTGGATGGACTGGCAAGCCACCGAACTCAATCCGTCCTGGGGCTACGCCTTTTTTGCGCTGGTGCGGCAATTGCCGAACTTCCAGGATCCGCAGCGGATCGCCGATGGCGTTCGCGGCTGGAACGCGAAAATGGGCATCCTCGAACAGCAACTCGCGTCGACCGGAGCGTATGTCGCCGGACCTCGGTTCACCCTGGCCGATATCCTTATCGGCTTATCGGTCAACCGCTGGCGGATGACCCCGATGGAACGCCCGGACTATCCCGCCGTCGACGCCTATTGCCAACGACTGGCGCTGCGACCGGGGTTCATGGCACACGCCTGTAATGGCGTGCCTTGATTTCAGGGCGCCCCCCGGCTATCCGTAGCAGCTGGCGAAGCCTGCGTTCGGCAGCTGCTACAAAGAGGGCATCGTGGCTTGACTCGCCGAATCGTCAGGCGATAACGGACGGTCGGCAAGCATTCCCAACAGCGCCTGCACTGCTGCCGAAGGTTCTTTATCAGGCGCAACCACCAAGGCAAACTCCCGATCGATGCGCGGCGTCACCGGCACTATCCGCAAGCCTTGGCGATTAGTCGGCAGGGTCATTTCCGGTACCAGGGTCACACCGATGTTCTCCCGCACCAGGGTGAACGCACTGCTCCACTCACGCACCTCGGCCCGCACATCCAGCAGTTGCAACCCGGCATCGGCCGCCAGGCTGCGGGCATTGGTCGAACACCCGCCCGTGGCCAGCACAAAGGGTTGCTCCGCCAGTTCCGCCAGTGAGACGCCCTCTTCATTCGAGCGGCGCGCCAAAGGATGGCCACCGGGCAGCACCGCCACCCAGGCATCACGTCCCAAACGCCCGGCATTGCGCGCGGGCGCCGGGTTCAACGCCACGCCGACATCCACCAGCCCGGCACTGAGCAACGTTTCCACTTCATCGTCGCTGACCTCCAGCGCCACCACTTGAATGCCGGGATACAGCCGATTGAACTGGCGCAGCAGTGGCGGCAGAAAGGTCGCCAGCACCAAAGGAAAACTGGCCAGACGAATCGTCCCGCGCTGGATGCCTTTAGCGGCGTCGACGGTGCTGCGAATATTTTCCAGGGCACCGAGCATGGTTCGCGCCTGTTCGATCACCGACAAGCCAATGGCGGTTGGCAATGTCTGGCGGTTTTCCCGGCTGAACAGCTGAACGTCCAGGGTTTCTTCGATCAAGGCCAGTGCCTGGCTGGCACCCGATTGAGTCATACCGACCCGCTCAGCGGCGCGGGTAATGTTGCCGGTATCGGCCACCGCCACCACCATTCGCCAATGCATCAGGTTCATCATGACAGTAGCTTTCCTAATGGCAGTTTTCTGAAAGATTAATTTTACCGAGGGTGTCGCGCACTATGACACTGGCGCAAATCCGCAACCAGAGCCCTGTCCATGAAGTTGTATTACGCCCCGCAAGCCTGCTCATTGGCGCCGCACATTGTGCTGCGCGAACTGGAGCTGCCGTTCGAGTTGGTCCGCGTCGACAACAGCAGCAAGAAAACCCTCACCAGCGATGACTTCCTCGCCATCAACCCCAAAGGCTACGTCGCGGCATTGCAGCTGGATAACGGTGATGTGCTGACCGAAGGCCCGGCGATCCTGCAGTACCTGGCGGATCTGCACCCGCAGGCAAACCTGGCACCGGCGAGCGGAACGTTCGAGCGGGTGCGGTTACAGGAATGGCTGAACTTCGTTTCGACCGAGATTCATGGCGGGCTGGGTTGGCTGTTCAATCCGCAGTTTCCGGACGAGGTGAAGGCGCTCATCAAAGAGAAGCTGTTCAAGCGCTTTGCCGTGTTGAGCCGGACGCTGGAGCGGCAGGATTACTTGATGGCCGGCGAGTTCAACATTGCCGATGCGTATCTGTTTACGGTCTTGCGTTGGGCTCGGCTGTTTGCGATTGATCTGGATGATTGGCCGGCGTTGGCCCGGTTTCAGGCGCGGGTTGATCAGCGGCCAAGCGTGAAAGCGGCGTTAGCTGCGGAGTTGGTGTAAGGCTATGGATTGCTTCGCGGGCAAGCCCGCGATAGCTATTTATCAAACACCGCTGAACTACAAACTCGCACTCACTTTGCTCGCCACCTCACCCGGCACCCAGCCCTTCCACACTTGCGGCTGATCGCGCAAAAACGCTTCGGCGACCTGACGCGGTGGCTGGCGTTTTTCGCTCATCTGCCCCAGGGTCTGGTTCAGCAGATCGATTGGCAAATCGACCTTTTCGAAGAACGCCACCAAGTCCGGGTACTGCGCCTTGAACGGTGCCGACACACCGATGGCCAGGCTGGCCGGCATCGAACGCGTGCCCTTGGGGTTCGGATTGTTGGCATCGGCCAGGGTTTTCCAGGCTTGCGCGTCGAACGGTGGCTCTTCGAGTTTCACCAGTTTGAAGCGCCCCAACAGTGGCGTCGGCGACCAGTAGTAGAACAGCACCGGTTTACCCCGGCGGATCGATGAAGCGACCTCAGCATCCAGCGCCGCGCCGGAACCGGTACGGAAGTTGACGTAGCTGGCGGTCAGGTCATAGGCCTTGAGTTTCTGGCTGTTGACGATCTCCGACGTCCAGCCGGTCGGGCTGTTGAGGAAGCGTCCGCGGCTTGGGTCTTCCGGATCGCGGAACACGTCCTTGTAGCGCGCCAGGTCGGCGACGGATTTCAGTTCCGGCGCCAAGGGCTTAATGCCGCGCTCCGGGTCGCCCTTGATCACGTATTCCGGCACCCACCAGCCTTCGGTGGCGCCTTTGACGGTATCGCCCAAACCAAACACTTTGCCCTCCGATGCCGCCTTGACCCAGGCCGGACTGCGCCCGGCCCACTCTTCGCCGATCACCTGGATGTCGTTCTTGGCCAAAGCGGCTTCGAGGCTGACGGTGCTGCCGGGCAAGGTGTCGGTTGGATAGCCATAACCTTTCTCGACGATCAGCCGCAGGATCTCGGTGATCAGGCTGCCGCTTTCCCAGGTGATGTCGCCGAAATGGATGGGTGTGGTTTTTTCTGCGGCGGGAACGTGGCCAGCCACAAGGCTCAGGGCCAGCAGCGAACTGCCGAGCAGGTTTTTGATCGATCTCATGCGGACCTCCGGGTCTGGGGTGTTCGGTTCAAGGGTTCGTTGGCGCTGTGCAGCGCGCACAGTGCCTGGGAACGGGTTATGTAAACGCTGACCGAACGCTGGGAGATGCCCAGTTCGGCGGCGATTTGTGGGTAGGTCAGGCCGTCGATTCGTGACAACAGAAACGTTGCCCTGACCTTGCCCGGCAGGCGATCGAGGGTTCGATCCAGGTGCTTCAGGGTCTGGGAGAACTGCGCCAGGTCTTCAGGCGATGACCCGCCGACCGAGTCGACCGGCTGTAATTGATCGAGGTGTTGGCGTTCCAGATCCCGGCGACGCCACAGCTGATAAATCAACCGGTGGGCGATGGTGGTGAGCAAGGCGCGGGGTTCGCGAATCGGCGTCAGGCCTGGCGACTCGAGCAATTGCACGAAGGTTTCGGCGGCAATGTCTTCGACACTGGGACTGGTTCCCAGATATCGGCGCAGACGTGCGCACAGCCAGGTGTAGTGGGCGCGGAACAATCCGCCCACGTCGTTGCGATGGGAAACGTCGGCGCCGGACATAGGGGCTCCTTGGGTTAGGGGTCGCTGAATGTCCGGTGATCCGGTGGCGCGATCCTAGCAAGGAGCCTTATTCATTAAAAATACTTAAAATGAATTTTTATATTCCATAAATGAATTATCTATTTCGACCTTTCGGCGCTCATCAGATCGCCAGGATCGCAGCCTTCGACAGCTCCTACAGGGTGTACGCCATCCAAATGTAGGAGCTGCCGAAGGCTGCGATCTTTGTCCCGAAGCTAACGCAACCTCCCATAGCCCAACGCCTCGGCCTCTTGCTGGTAGTCGAGCACGATCTGATAGTCGCTCTCGCTGGCGGGCAACACGTCTTGCAGGCCCAACGTCTCGGCGACGTCGGGCAGTTCCTTCAACGTCTGATTCATCACCTGTCGAAGCTGTTCAGCCTGCTCATCAGTGGTGCCAGCGGCCGCAATGTACGGCAACGTCGGACTGAACGCGGTGCGCGCCAATACTCTCAAGCCAGCGACTTCTGCCTGGGCGTGCTGCGCCAGGTAGGCGAAGGTCACGCTGTCAATGGCGGCCAGGTCCGCCAGGTCGTCACGCAGCCAACGCAGGCTTTCGCGGTGGCTGCCGCTGATGGCGACACTGGCAAAAAACTGTCCGTCGCGGTGCAACGGCGCCAGTCGGTGACGCAACAGGTTCATGCCACTGTTGGAGTCTTCTCCGTTGATCACACCGCGACAGCCGCGCAAGGCCGACAAGGTCCTGCGAGGATCGTCGGCGCGAGTCAGCAACAGGCTGCAATGGCTGCCACCGTTGCTGTCCGGGAGTTCATAACGAGGACGACCGATGACCCGGACGCGACCCCGCAGGGCTGTCATCAAGGGGTAGCCGCAGGTTTGGGTCAGCAGTAAATGCGGGGACAGCCAAAGGTCTATCAGCGTCAACCCTTCGGCATCGAGGCGGGAGCTGCCGAGCTGCTCGACGATCTGCGACAGCCAACGCTCGTTGGCCTGGTGGATCGGCTCGGGAGCGACGTACATCAGTAATTCAGCGAGGTGTTGTGTCATCGAAATCTTCCCATACAACGCAAACCCTCTGTGGGCCTTATTGGCAATCAGTGAAACGGATGCCGCGGGCTGTCAATCGCCCTCACCCCGTGCCGACGCACCCACTGGCCATAACCGTGCACCAGATACCCGCCACTGCGCGTCAGCCATTGCTCGCGACGCGCGCGGTACACCCGTGGCAAGTCGTACCAGGGCAGCCCCGGCAAGTCGTGGTGCACCAGGTGCAGATTGAGATTCAGGAACAGCCAGCGCCACGGCCACCCCGCTTCATTGATGACGGTGCGTTGCTCCGGTTGCGCTTGCGGACGGTGTTCATAGTAGGAGCGAATCATTGCAATCGACAGCGCCGGCACGCTGATCAGCAACAGGTAATGCCAGACCGGCAGCACGCTGTAGCGCGCGATGAACGCCAGCATCAGCAGCGTCAGCGCACCGTGGCTCAGCCACATCAACCAGGCTTGGCGCTCACCCGTTTTCAACCGTTGCAGCTCCTCCCGCACCAGCGCCAGCAAGGCCAGTGGCGCACCGAGGACCAAGCGCCCCAGCACGGTTTTGTTCAGCCAGTGCAGGCCCTGTTCGAACAGCGAACTGCGCTGCCACTGTTCAGCGCTCAGGTAACGGCTTTCCGGGTCGCTACCTGGGATGGTCAGGTCTTCGTCGCGGTGATGCAGCAAATGGCTGTCGCGGTACAAGGTGTAGGGATACCAGACCGCAAACGGTGCATAACCGAGGACTTTATTCAGCATTGGCCAACGGGTGGGATGGCCATGCAGCAATTCGTGCTGCACCGACAACCACAACACCAGCAGTGGAATCAGCAACAACGTGCTCCACCAGAGCCCCAACCGGGCACTGCCCAGCACAATACTGAACCAGCCGACGTAAACGCCGATCAGCAACAGCCAGGTCGGCCACTCGGTGCGAGCGGTGAAACGTTGGCGCAGGGTTTCGATTTCTTCACGATGGGCAGCGTCAAAGTAATGGGGCATGGCTTTGCTCAGAACGGGAACCAATCCCCCTCTGTGCAACGGCGCCGGAATTTCTTGCAGATTGTTTGGTTATTTCGATAGACGCAAAAAACAGGAGCCCGAGGACTCGGGCTCCATGGACGCGGGATCAGTGGCCGAACACATTCACCTTCTTGGCTTTCTTGTCCGCGCGTTTTTCAATTGCGGTTTTCGCCGGTTTTTTCTTCGCGGCTTTCTTTGATTCCATACCTTTGGACATGATGCGTACTCCACTAACAGGGGATGTGAGATCAGGTATACACCTATCCCGGCGCGCGTGTTCTTTTATAATCTGTGCCCTGCCCACCGACTGTCCGAGCCCATGCCCAACACCCAGTACACCTTGCTCGACGAGCCATTATGGCCGTTGATGAACAAGTTTTACCGCGCCCACCAATCGTCGATGAAAGCGGTGCGAGACGCTCAATTGTGGGTCGCAAGACGTGAAGAGATCATCGCGGCGCTGTGTTTGCGGCCGGTAGCCGGCGGGCATTGGCTGACCGGGCTGTTTGTCGACCCAAGCTGTCGCGAACAAGGGATCGCCGCGACGTTGATCGCCCACGCCGTCAAGCACCTTGAAGAGCCGGTCTGGCTGTTCTGCCATCCGGATTTACGTGGCTTTTATGAGCGTCGCGGCTTTACCTTCGACCCGCCCCTGCCCTACGCCTTGGCCGAACGGTTGAGCCGTTATGCGCGCAGCAAACCGATGATTGCCATGGGTTTGCAACCAGGTTCGGCATAAACAGCGATCCTTTAGCGATTCAATCGTCCGCCGCAGGATCAAGGTCCGGGAACATCACTTCGGTAAACCCGAACTTGCTGAAGTCTGTGATGCGCGAGGGGTATAACCGGCCGATCAGGTGATCGCATTCATGCTGCACAACCCGCGCATGGAAGCCCTCGGCAACGCGCACGATCGGATTGCCCTTGGGATCGAAACCTTCGTACCGAATCTGCTGATAGCGATCCACCGCCCCGCGCAGGCCCGGCACCGACAGGCAGCCTTCGAAACCCTCTTCGAGGGTCGGGCTCAAGGGCGTTATCAGCGGATTGATCAGAATTGTCTGCGGCACCGCTTCGGCGTCCGGATAGCGCTCGCTGTGCTCGAAACCGAAGATCACCAGTTGCAGGTCGACACCGATCTGCGGCGCGGCCAGGCCGACCCCACCGACGCTTTCCATGGTCTGGAACATGTCGTCGATCAGTTGCCACAATTCGGGGCTGTCGAACATTTCTGCCGGCACCGGCGGGGCGATGCGCAGCAGGCGTTCGTCGCCCATTTTCAGGATTTCACGGATCATTTGATGACTTCGTCAGTGGTCGGCTTGATTGAGTGATCTCGTCCCAGCCCGGAAACATGCTGTTTGGGTTCTTCGTGCACCTTTTCGCCAGGTTTCTTGCCTTCGGACGACATATGCTCGATCACCGCGTTCATTTCCGCACCGAGCAGCAGCACCGCGGCGGAAATATAGAAGTACAGCAACAACACGATGATCGCGCCGATACTGCCATACATGGCGTTGTAGTTGGCGAAGGTTTTGACGTACAGACCGAAGCCCAGCGAAGCGATGATCCAGACCACCACAGACAACACCGCCCCCGGGGTGATGAAGCGAAACTCCTGTTTGACGTCGGGCATGACGTAGTAAATAAGCGCCACCGCCATCATCAACAGAATCACGATCACCGGCCAGCGGACGATGGTCCAGACGGTCACGATGAAATCTTCAAGGCCCACTTGCGAAGCAATCCAGGCCATCACCTGCGGCCCGAGCACCATCAGCGCAGCGGCGGCCAGCAGCATGCCGGCAATGCCGATGGTGTAGAAAATCGACAGCGGAAAACGCTTCCAGACCGGACGCCCTTCAACTACGTCGTACGCGGCGTTCATCGCGCTCATCATCAGCCGTACACCGGCGGATGCGGTCCACAGGGCGATCACAATACCCACCGAGAGCAAACCACCCTTGGATTGCTGCAGCTGATCAATCACCGGGTTCACTTGCTCCAGCGCCTGGGGCGGCAGCACCAGTTCAGATTGCAGGCGCAGCCAGGAGAAGAAGTCCGGCAAGTGCAGAAAGCCGATCAGGGCAATCAGGAACAGGATGAAAGGGAACAGCGAGAACAGCATCTGATAGGCCAGCGCCGAGGCATAAGTCGACATCTCGTCGTCGACGAACTCGGTGACCGTGCGCATCATCACGCGATGCAGGGGCAGACCTTTCATGGTCGGGAAAAACATTAGCGTCTCGCCGCAAAAAAGTTGAAGTCATGGCGACTCAGGGGCCGTTTTCTACAACAAAGTAGCCTACTTGGCGACTTTGAAACAATTTCCTTGCTCAAGTTCAAGCTGACACAAAAACGGCCATCCGCGGATGGCCGTTTCTATTACTCGTCAAAGCCCGGGTTACGCCTTGTCGATGCCTTTTTTGAGAGCATCCTTGGCTTTGCCGACCGCTTGCTGGGCTTCGCCTTTCTTTTCCTGCACCACGCCTTCGGCGCGCATTTTGTCGTTACCGGTGGCCTTGCCGACGCCTTGCTTGACGTTGCCGGCCGCTTCGTTTGCCATGCCTTTAACTTTATCGCCAGTGCTGCTCATGATATGTCTCCTGTGAACATTTCAACGGGAAAAGTCGTTACATAAGGATGGACCGGGGGCCTGTGCGCGGAGTTTCATTTATTTCCCAACAGAACATTTCATCGCGCAAGGCAGGTTAGGCTTTATGTTTGCAGGCTTTGCCCCGAGAATGCGCAACGTATTCAGGCCATGGCGCTGAAGATCCAATCCCGTAGGAACGTTATGAAACTCGATAAAAAGCAGGCCATTGCCCGCAGAAACCAGGAACTTGGCGGTGCCGTGCTTGGCGTCAACAACTGCCACTTCACCGAATTGAACCGCAACCGCAACATTTTCTGGTTCGATATCCCGGTCGCGCGCCTGGCCATTGGTCAGTACGAATGGATTCACTTGCTGATGCACACCCCGGATACCGACGAACTGCTGCACCTGAAAGTGCCGACGGTGTTCCTGCGCGAGAAGCTGGAAGGCCTGGTGGTGCGTAACCAGGGCAAACGCAAGGCCGCCCTGAGCCTGGAGCTGAGCGCCGACAAGGACTCGTACCTGCAAGACATGCGCCCGGCGGGCACCAACGTCAATTTCGCGCAGTTCCGCCAGTAGGAGCTGCCGAAGGCTGCGATCTTTTGATCTTGCTTTCAAACCAAAAGCCCCGCATCTGCGGGGCTTTTGTGTACTAGGCGCTGACTTTCTTCACGCCCAGCTTTTTCAGCTCTTCGTCGCGCAACTCGCGGCGCAGGATCTTGCCGACGTTGGTGGTCGGCAGCGCGTCGCGGAACTCCACGGCTTTGGGCACCTTGTAGCCGGTGACGTTGGCGCGCATGTGCTCCATCACCTGTTCCTTGGTCAGGGTCACGCCCGGTTTGGCGACGATGAAGATCTTGATCGCCTCCCCCGACTTCTCGTCCGGCACGCCGATGGCCGCGCATTGCAGCACGCCCGGCAGGGTCGCCAGCACGTCTTCCAGTTCGTTGGGGTACACGTTGAAACCGGAGACCAGGATCATGTCTTTCTTGCGATCGACAATGCGCATGTAGCCATCGGTCTGGATCAGCGCGATGTCACCGGTCTTCAACCAGCCTTCGCTGTCGAGCATTTCATCGGTGGCTTCCTGACGCTGCCAGTAGCCCTTCATGACTTGCGGACCTTTCACACACAGTTCACCGATGCCGCCCAACGGCTGTTCAACGCCGGTATCGTCGATGACTTTGCACAAGGTCGACGGCACGGGAATGCCGATGGTGCCGATCTGGATGTTCTGGATCGGGTTCACCGTGGCCACAGGGCTGGTTTCGGTCATGCCGTAACCTTCGCAGATCGGGCAGCCGGTGACCGCTTTCCAACGTTCAGCCGCGGCCAGTTGCAAGGCCATGCCGCCGGACAAGGTGATTTTCAGGTTCGAGAAATCCAGTTTGCGGAACGCTTCGTTGTTGCACAGCGCAACAAACAGCGTGTTCAAGCCGACGAAACCGCTGAACTTCCACTTCGACAGTTCCTTGACCATCGCCGGCAGGTCGCGCGGGTTGCTGATCAGGATGTTGTGGTTGCCGATCAGCATCATCGCCATGCAATGAAAGGTGAAGGCATAGATGTGGTACAGCGGCAGCGGCGTGATCAGGATCTCGCAGCCTTCGTTGAGGTTGGAGCCCATCAGCGCCTTGCACTGCAGCATGTTCGCCACCAGATTGCGGTGGGTCAGCATCGCGCCCTTGGCCACGCCGGTGGTGCCGCCGGTGTATTGCAGCACCGCCACGTCGCTGCTGGCCGGGTTGGCTTCAGCCACTGGCTGGCCATGGCCTTTGCTCAACACGTCGTTGAATTTGATGGCCTTGGGCAAGTGATAAGCCGGGACCATCTTCTTCACGTATTTGATGACGCTGTTGATCAGCAATCGCTTGAGCGGCGGCAGCAGGTCGGCCACTTCAGTGACGATCACGTGCTTGACGCCGGTTTTCGGCACGACGGTCTGGGCCAGGTGCGCCATGTTGGCCAGGCAGACCAGGGCTTTGGCACCGGAGTCGTTGAATTGGTGTTCCATTTCCCGCGCGGTGTACAGCGGGTTGGTGTTGACCACGATCAGCCCGGCGCGGATGGCACCGAAGACGGCGACCGGGTACTGCAACACGTTGGGCAATTGCACGGCGATTCGATCGCCCGGCTGCAAATCGGTATGCTGTTGCAGGTAAGCGGCAAAGGCACCGGACAATTCGTACAGCTCACCGTAGGTGATTGTCTTGCCCAGGTTGCTGAATGCCGGTTTGTCAGCGAAGCGTTGGCAGGATTGCTTCAACACTGCCTGAATATTCGGGTACTCGTCTGGATTGATCTCGGCAGCAATTCCAGCTGGGTACTTATCCTTCCAAAAGTCTTCGATCATGGAAGCCCACTCCTCAGCAACGCGAATTCAACACCGCATTTGATGCGATTATTATTGGTGTTTGTCTATTGGTGAATCTGGCTTTACATAGGCCGAGAAGTCACAAAGCGCGCCGAGAGTAGCAGCTTTGCCAAGGGCCGACTAGAGCCTGAATAGGCCTCTACAGTCACTTTGGTGACTCAAGACCATCAAGCAGTCATTTTAGAGCAAAAATCCTATACCGCCCTGAAGGCCGCTGAATTCGCGGCTTTCAAAGCAAAAGATCGCAGCCTTCGGCAGCGCCTACAGAGGAATGCGATCCCCGTAGGAGCTGCCGAAGGCTGCGATCTTTTGGCATCACCTCGGTCTACGACCGTTTATGCGATATCACGCAACTCCCGCCGCAAAATCTTGCCCACCGGCGTCATCGGCAACGACTCACGCAACACGATGTGCTTGGGTACTTTGTACGCCGTGAAGTTTTCCTTGCAGTAAGCCTTCAGCTCTTCAAGGCTGACCCCCGACTCACGGGCCACCACAAACAGTTTCACTGCCTCCCCCGAACGCTCGTCCGGCACGCCGATCACCGCACAGTTGGCGACTTTCGGGTGGGCCATCACCACGTCTTCGATTTCGTTCGGGTACACGTTGAAGCCCGAGACGATGATCATGTCTTTCTTGCGATCGACAATGCGCACGAAACCGTCCGGGTCGATCACCCCGATGTCGCCTGACTTGAACCAGCCGTCGGCATCCAGCACTTCGGCGGTGGCTTCGGGTTTGAGCCAGTAGCCCTTCATGATCTGCGGGCCCTTGATGCACAGTTCGCCGCGCTCGCCCAACGGCTGCTCGACGCCTTCATCGTTGATCACTTTCAGGGTCGTGCCCGGCACCGGCAGGCCGACCGTGCCGATGCGCGACTTGTCGCCGTAAGGGTTGGTGCAGGCCACCGGCGAGGTTTCGGTCAGGCCGTAACCTTCGGTGATCCGGCAACCGGTGAGCTGTTCCCAGCGCTCGGCGGTGGCCTTGACCAGCGCCGTGCCACCGGAGTTGGTGAGTTTGAGGCTGGAGAAATCCAGGGTCTTGAAATCGGGAT
Source organism: Pseudomonas sp. P1_A1 (assembly GCF_056406935.1). Classification (NCBI taxonomy): domain Bacteria; kingdom Pseudomonadati; phylum Pseudomonadota; class Gammaproteobacteria; order Pseudomonadales; family Pseudomonadaceae; genus Pseudomonas; species Pseudomonas sp. P1_A1. Next base: position 102,104 of record NZ_JBFTZE010000007.1, read on the forward strand.
GGTCCATCAGTGCGACGAACAGCGTGTTGAGCCCCAGAAGCAACGAGAACCGCCAGTTCTTCAGCTCCTTGATGAAGCCCTTGATGTCCCGTGGATTGGTGATCAGCACGTTGTGGTTGCCGGTCACCATCATGCACATGCAGTTCGCCGTGAAGGCATAGATGTGGTACAGCGGCAGCGGCGCGATCATCACTTCCTGGCCTTCGCGCAGTAGCGGTTGACCATCGGCACCCAGCTGACTGAGGCATGCCCGCGCCTGCTGCATGTTCGCCACCAGGTTGCCGTGGGTCAGCATCGCGCCCTTGGCCAGCCCGGTGGTGCCGCCGGTGTATTGCAACACGGCGATGTCGCCGAGACCGACGTTCAGCGGTTTGATGCCCAGGCCCCGGCCCAGACGTAGCGCACTCTTGAAGGAGAGGGCCTGGGGCAGTGAATAATCCGGGACCATTTTCTTGACCTTGGCGACCACGGTATTGATCAGCCAGCCCTTGGCGCTGGGCATCAGGTCGCCCATCTTCGCTTCGATCAGGTATTGGATGTCGGTGTCAGGCAGCACTTCCTGGACCTTCTGTCCGAACACGTTCAGGTACACCAGCGCCCGGGCACCGGAGTCCTTGAACTGATGACGCATCTCCCGCGCGGTGTACAGCGGGTTGGTGTTGACCACGATCAGCCCGGCGCGCAAGGCGCCAAACACGGCAATCGGGTAATGCAGAACGTTGGGCATCTGCACCGCGATGCGATCCCCCGGCACCAGGTCGGTGTGGGCTTGCAGGTAACCGGCGAACGCAGCGCTGTAACGTTCCAGTTCAGCGTAGGTCAGGGTCACGCCCATGTTGCTGAATGCCGGGCGGTCAGCAAATTTCTTGCAGGAACGCTCGAACACCTCGATCACCGACTTATAGGCCCCAAGGTCGATATCCAGGGGCACGCCGGCCGGGCGTTTGTCATTCCAGAAATCAGGTTGCATTGTTCTTGTCCTCATTACCTGAATCTATCCGGGGCCGCTTTTTCTATCACTTCTGAAAAGCGGTGCTTCCCGGACACTAGCAGCTATGGTGAATCAGGCAAATATGCGCACGGTCCTCATTGATCCCGTGAATCTTGCTGCCCCGGCGCGGCCTGATCAGACGGCGCGCGCGGGATGCGCTATACAATGCAACGACGCCCATGCCGCATGCAGTCCCATGCAAAGGAATCGCCATGATCCATGACACTTTCTGGCTGACCGCGAGCGACCGCAGCCGCCTCTTCGTCAACCAGTGGCTGCCGGCTGCGCCCCTCAAAGCCGTGATCCTGCTGGCCCACGGCATGGCGGAACACAGCGGTCGCTACGCTCGCCTGGCAGAAAAGCTCTGTGAACAGGGCTACGGTGTTTACGCACCGGACCTGCGTGGACATGGCAAAACCGCTGAAAACGGCACCCTGGGCCACTTCGCCGACAACGATGGCTGGGGCAAAGTGGTCGGTGACCTCGCCAGCCTCAACCAACATATCGGCCAACAGCATCCCGGCACGCCGATCGTGCTGTTGGGCCACAGCATGGGCAGCTACATCGCCCAGGCTTACTTGCTGCACCACAGCGCCAGCCTGCACGGGGCGATTCTCAGCGGCTCGAACTTCCAGCCCGTGGCGCTCTATCGCGTAGCGCGGCAGATTGCTCGTCTCGAACGCCTGCGCCAGGGCCCCAAGGGCCGCAGTGCATTGATCGAATGGCTGTCGTTCGGCTCGTTCAACAAGAAGTTCAAGCCAGCTCGCACCTCGTTTGACTGGCTGAGCCGCGACCCGGCCGAGGTCGACAAATACGCCAACGACCCGCTCTGCGGCTTTCGCTGCACCAATCAGCTATGGATCGATTTGCTCGGTGGCTTGCAGCAAATCAGCAAAGCGTCCAATCTCGCCCAGATCGATCCGGGCCTGCCGCTGCTGGTGATTGGCGGCGAATGTGATCCGGTGAGCGAAGGCAAGCGTCTGAAAGATCTGGCCCACGCCCTGCGCGACGCTGGCTGCCAGAGCCTGCACTTGAATATTTACCCGCAGGCCCGGCACGAACTGTTCAATGAGAGCAATCGCGATGAAGTGACTGCCGACGTGCTGAACTGGATCGCCCAGGCCTTGAGCAACCGTCGGCCACCCAGAGCCGAATAGTTTTTTTGTGGATTCATTTAATTCGTCACAGGAATCGAGACAGATGACCCAGGTTACCAACACCCCTTACGAAGCCCTCGAAATCGGCCAGACCGCCAGCTACAGCAAAACCGTCGAAGAGCGTGACATTCAGTTGTTCGCCGCGATGTCCGGCGACCACAACCCGGTGCACCTGGACGCCGAATTCGCCGCTGCCTCCATGTTCAAGGAACGCATCGCCCACGGCATGTTCAGCGGCGCGTTGATCAGCGCGGCGGTGGCTTGCGAGCTGCCTGGGCCGGGGACTATTTATATCGGTCAGACAATGAGCTTTCAGAAGCCGGTGAAGATTGGCGACACGCTGACTGTGCGCCTGGAAATTCTCGAGAAAATGCCGAAGTTTCGTGTGCGGATCGCCACTCGAGTGTTCAACCAGCGTGATGAACTGGTCGTGGATGGCGAGGCGGAGATTCTGGCGCCGCGTAAACAGCAGACCGTGACATTGCCGACGTTGCCTGCGATCAGCATCGGTTAATCGCAGGCGCCCACAGGTGCGTAGGAGCTGCCGACCACAAAAAAACGCCAGACTCGCTGGCGTTTTTGATGGGTAACGAACGCTTACGAGCGTGCGCGAGCCTGGTTGCGCAGGGCTTTCACCTGATCGTGGTTGCGTTGCACGCCGTGGTACTGGCGTTCAACGATGTCACGAATGCCCACCAGGTTGTACTTGTTGATTTTATCCAATGCGTCCCTGTAAGCCTTCTTCGCATGGTCTTCACCGCGTTCGGCTTCGTTCAGCACCGCCTCTTCATCCTTGCCGGTGAACATCGCCTTCACATCCACCCAACGACGGTGCAGATCGCCGCTGACACTGGTGGAGGTTTCCGGATCACCGCCTAGAGAACGCACAGTGGCCTGCAGTTCGGCAGCGGCAGTGGCGCAATCGGCGGAGCGTTGAACGAACAGGTTTTTCAGTTCTGGATTCTTGATGTCTTCAGCGCAAGTCTTGAACCCTTCCTGACCGTCTTTACTGGTTTCAATCAGGTCGTTGAGTACAGAGATCGCTTCTTTGTTGATGTCGGTCATTTTTCAATTCCTTGCGGTTGATGAAAGATGCAATCAATCGTTGCACCCTGCATGCCAGCTTTGAATTGAATTTTTTTACTTATATTTCAACAAGTTAATCTTTAGGCGAAATCTGTATCCGCTTCTTTTGCATGATCTGTCAATTGGCCTGCATGCAGAATGCCTGTATTTTCCAGACTGCTTTGAATCAAGACGACTGATGATGAATCCCGAAAAGCTCGAACTGCTGATTACCCGCGAAATGCCCTTCGGCAAGTACAAAGGCCGGATCATCGCCGACCTGCCCGGCCAGTACCTGAACTGGTTCGCTCGCGAAGGTTTCCCTCACGGTGAGTTGGGCGGTTTGCTGGCGTTGATGCAGGAAATCGACCACAACGGTCTGTCGGAACTGCTCGAACCGCTGCGCGCCAAGCACGGCAAACCTGCCCCTCGTCACTGACCTGCCCTTCTGACCGAGTATCCCCATGCCCGATAACGCCCGCCGTGCCCGTGATGAAGCCTTTTGGCAGACCTTTGCCGACCGCTACGCTGTCGAACCCGGCCCCCTGAACCTGGAGAACGGTTACTTCGGGCGCATGTCACGCACCGTGGTCGAGGAGTATCAGCGCAACATCGAGCTCATCAACGGCGGCAACTCGGTGCATGTGCGCCAGCGCTTCGAACAGGGCGAAAGCGTCAAGATTCGCGCGCAGCTGGCCAAACTGATCAACGCCCCGGCCCAAGCCGTTGCCTTCACCCGCAATGCCTCGGACGGCCTGCAATCGCTGATCCGCAACTACAATCGCCTGGAACCGGGCGACCAGGTCCTGCTGTGCGATCTGGAGTACGACACGGTCAAGAGCGCGATTCGTTGGCTGGCCCGCTATCGAGGCGTGGAAGTGATCGAGATCGAGCACAGTCACCCCGCCAGTTTCGACAGCTTACTGGCCACGTACCGCGAAGCGTTCGTGCATTATCCACGACTGAAACTGATGGCCCTGACCCACGTCACCCATCGCACCGGCCTGGTGATGCCGGTGCAGGCGATTGCCGCTGCCGCCAGGGAGCATGGCATCGATGTGATCCTTGACGGCGCCCATGCCCTGGGCCAGATCGAGTTCAATCTTGATGAACTGGGCATAGCCTTTGCCGGCTACAACCTGCACAAATGGATCGGTGCGCCGCTGACTCTCGGCTTCATTTACATCGCGCCCGAGCGCTTGGCCGACATCGACCCGGATATGGGCGAAATGCATTTCCCGGTCACCGACATTCGTGCCCGCACGCCGTACAGCACCCCGAACATTCCAGCCCTGCTGACCCTGCCGCTGGTGTTCGAAGAACATTGCGCCATGGGCGGTTCTGTCGCCAAGGGCGCACGACTCAACTACCTGCGCAACCGCTGGGTCGATGCCGTTTGGGCGTTACCGGGGATCGAAGTCATGACCCCGGATGACCCACGCCTGTATTGCGGCATCACCTCGATGCGCTTTACCCGGCATGCCGACCAACAAGTGATGGTCGAGCGCCTGCTCAACGACTACAACCTGTTTACCGTGGTGCGCAGCGGCGCGGCATGTGGCCCATGCATCCGCATTACGCCGGGGCTCACCACCACCGCAGCCGACATGGATGGGCTGGCCCGGGCGCTGAGTGAATTACGCTGACGTCACACGGTGTACTTGTCGAAGTCCTCGGGCTTGATTTGCGATGACACCGCAAACGTATCGACGCCGATGGTCATGTGCCCGAAAAAGCCGTCTTCATTCGAGTCTCGACCGATGGTATGAATGTTCAGGGTCGAGGCCTCGCCTCCCATGCGCTGATGAAACATATCCTGCGCATTGGTCAGCGGTGAGACGGCTCGACCGCTGTACTCACGGGCGTTGAGCACTGACCTTGATGCGACCTCGGGAAAGTAAAGCTGGCCGACCCAGGCGACGTGCCGCTCTTCCAGATAGTTATTACCGGCCGTGATGCGTACCGCGACGTGAATGTGCAAAGCGCGGCCGGCATAGAACCCCGGATAAATCGTGGTAAACCGCACGATGCCCATTTTGTCGGTGAATTGCCCACCACGCAGGTAGGTATCGTCGTCGGTGCGCGGGATCGACCCGATATCATCCACATCGACTTCCTTATCCGGGTTGACCTTGCTCCAGCCCGAATACGCCCCGCGCGCATTGCAATGCCAGATATCGACCAATGCCCCGGTAACCGGTTGACCGGTCATGGCATCGATGATCGTGAGCCGCAGCACCAAGGGGACGCCGTCCATGCCTTCGCTGATGTTTCGTCTGATCAGTTTCGGGTTTCGAAAATACGGACCGGCGACCTGCTCAGGTGACAGTTGATGAACCGGTAGTGGGGATGCAGCCGAGGTGTTGTCGTCCATGACGCTCTCTCTTCCATAAGATGAACGCAGATTAACGCTGGACGTGCGGCGAGATGCGGTAACTATGTATCGCGTGATGTCGGTCCCACAAAGAGCATTTCGACAGTCACAGGGATTTTCACCAGGCAAAAAAAAAACGGTGCACCGACCAAGCGCACCGTAAAGCCGTAGAACACACAACGAAGTGTTTGGTAAATCCGGTAAATCAGATCAGTCCAGCAGCGCCAATGCCTCGGCGGTGCACTCCTGGATGCGGGCCCAGTCGCCGTTCTTGATCCACTCGGGGTCAAGCATCCAGCTACCGCCCACGCACATCACGTTTTTCAACGCCATGTAGCTCTTGATGTTGGCCGGGCTGACACCGCCGGTCGGGCAGAATTTAACTTCGCCGAAGGGGCCGCCCAGGGCCTTGATGGCCGCCACGCCGCCGCTGACTTCCGCCGGGAACAGCTTGAAGCGGCGATAACCCAGGCAATAGCCTTCCATGATGCCGGAGGCGTTGCTGATGCCCGGCAACAGCGGAATCGGGCTGGCGACACTGGCTTCGAGCAGGTCACGGGTGATGCCTGGCGTCACGATGAATTGCGAACCGGCGGCTTCGGCAGCGGCCAGCATGCTGCGATCGAGCACCGTACCGGCACCGGTCACCAGCTCCGGACGTTTCTCGCGCAGGATCTGGATCGCCTTGAGGCCGAACTGCGAACGCAGGGTCACTTCCAGCGCCGTGAGGCCACCGGCGGCCAGGGCGTCGGCCAACGGCAGCACGTCCTGTTCGCGAGCGATGGTGATCACCGGCAGGATCCGCGCCTTGGCGCAGAGGCTGTCGATCAGGGCAACTTTGTCCGCCATGGAAACGGTCGGGGATGTGTTTGTCATAGCGGCTGATCCTTGGTTCATGGGCACCAGTAAATCTCTAACGTAGGTTGCAGAAACGCCCGAATCGGCATGGCGGCGACATCGTCACCGGCCAGTGCGGCGCTCAGGGTGGTCAGCTTGGACTGACCGGAAATCGATAGAACGGTGTGCCTGGCCGAAGCCAGCAGCGCGCGACTCATGGTCAGGCGCTGATGCGGCACGGTCGGCGCCAGCATCGGCCAGCAGCGACGGCTGCCGTCGATTTTCAAGGCGTCGGCCAGGTTCGGGCTGTTGGGAAACAGCGATGCGGTGTGACCGTCGTCGCCCATGCCCAGCACCAGCACATCGATCGCCGGCAATTCGGCGAGCAAGCGATCAGCCTGCTCGGCGGCCTGTTCCAGGTTGGCGGTGGCACTGTAGAGGCTCAGGAACTGGGCCTTGGCCGCCGGCCCTTGCAACAGGTAACGCTTGAGCAGACCGGCATTGCTGTCGGCATGCTCCACCGGCACCCAGCGCTCGTCAGCCAGGCTGACCACCACCTTCGACCAGTCCAGCGCCTGCTTGGCCAGGTGCTGGAAAAATGCCACCGGGCTGCGCCCACCGGACACCACCAGCGTCGCGGCGCCTTGTGCGGCAATTGCTTCGCTCAGTTGTCTGGCTACCGTCAACGCCAGGCCTTCGGCCAGCAGCACCGGGCTTTTGAACTCATGGGCGCTGACGCCCTGAGGCAGTTTCAATTTAGATATCGCCATACCAAGACCTCCCGTCCCGCGTGATCAGTGCAATAGAGCTCATCGGCCCCCAGGACCCGGCCGCGTACGGCTTGGGCGCATCACCGGACTTTTTCCACCCGGCGATCAACTGGTCACACCACTTCCACGCAGCTTCGATTTCATCTTTACGGACAAACAGGTTCTGATTGCCACGCATCACTTCCAGCAACAACCGCTCGTAGGCATCGGGAATCCGTGCGCTGCGCCAGGTGTCGGAAAAATTCAGCTGCAACGGACCGCTGCGCAGCTGCATGCCCTTGTCCAGGCCTTGTTCTTTGGTCATCACACGCAAGGAAATGCCTTCGTCCGGTTGCAGGCGGATGATCAGTTTGTTGCTGATCTGCAAGCGCTGCTCGGGAGCGAAGATGTAGTGCGACGGTTCCTTGAAGTGGATGACGATCTGCGACAGCTTCTGCGGCATGCGCTTGCCGGTGCGCAGGTAAAACGGCACCCCGGCCCAACGCCAGTTGCGAATGTCGGCACGCAGGGCAACGAAGGTTTCGGTGTCGCTCTGGGTGTTGGAGTTAGGCTCCTCCAGATACCCCGGCACCGACTTGCCTTCGCTGTGACCGGCGATGTACTGGCCGCGCACCACTTGAGTGGTCAGGCCTTCCGGGCTGATCGGCGCCAGTGCCTTGAGGACTTTGACTTTCTCGTCGCGGATGCTGTCGGCGGACAAGTCGGCCGGCGGGTCCATGGCAATCAGGCACAGCAACTGCAGCAGGTGATTCTGGATCATGTCCCGCAGCTGGCCGGCCTTGTCGAAGTAACCCCAACGGCCTTCGATCCCGACCTGCTCGGCCACGGTGATTTCCACGTGGGAGATGTAATTCTGGTTCCACTGGGTTTCGAACAGGCTGTTGGCGAAACGCAGGGCGATCAGGTTTTGTACGGTCTCTTTGCCCAGGTAGTGGTCGATGCGGTAGGTGCGGTTCTCCGGGAAGAACTGCGCCACGGCATCGTTGACCTTACGCGAGGACTCCAGGTCCGAACCGATGGGTTTTTCCAGCACCACGCGGGTGTTTTCGGTCAGGCCGACCTTCGACAGGTTCTCGCAAATAGCACCGTAAACCGCCGCCGGCGTGGCGAAGTAGGCAATCACCCGCTGGGCGCTGCCGGCCTGCTCGGCCAGGGCGACGTAATCGTCAGCCTTGAGGAAGTCGACATGCAGGTAACTCAAACGGGCCAGGAAGCGCTCGAGCACGGCTTCATCCAGCTCTTTGGCGCCCACGTAGCGACGCAACTCGGTGGCGATGAACGCCAGGTGCTGTTGCTCGGTGCCAGGTTCACGGGCCAGCGCGATAATGCGCGTATCCTCATGAAGCAGGCCGGCGCCATCGAGTTGATAAAGGGCAGGAAACAGCTTGCGCAAGGCTAGATCGCCGAGAGCGCCGAACAAGGCAAAGGTGCACGGTTCAACCGTAATCGAAGGCATGATGTTTGTTCTTTTATCAAGTTAAGCTACAAATACCTTTTTTCAAGGCATCACTCAAGGGAAAATGTAGTAATAACCACAACATTTTCGCAAAATATAGATTCCGAGTGGTGGTCGGTCGGAGCCATCAGTAGGATAGGCCACCGTTATGGGCCGTATCAAAGGCCCAATTTGCATAGCCGAGCGCTTGTTTGCGCAGGTGAATTTAGGAACCCCATATGGACCGCGTGCGAAATTTACTGGAACAGATCCAGAGTCGCCTCGAAGACCTGAACAAGGCAGAACGCAAAGTCGCCGAAGTGATCCTGCTCAACCCACAGCAGGCGACCCGGTTCAGCATCGCCGCCCTCGCCCAGGCCGCGTCGGTCAGTGAGCCGACGGTCAACCGTTTCTGCCGCTCATTCGGTGTCAGCGGCTACCCTGAACTGAAACTGCAGCTGGCCCAGAGCCTGGCCAGCGGCGCGGCGTATGTCAGCCGTGCGGTGGAAGCCGACGACAACCCCGAGGCTTACACCCAGAAGATCTTCGGCAGCGCCATCGCGTCCCTGGACAGCGCCTGCCAGGCACTGGACCCGAACCTGATCAGCCGTGCCGTCGACCTGTTGATCCAGGCCCGGCAGATCCACTTCTTCGGCCTTGGCGCCTCGGCCCCGGTGGCGCTGGATGCGCAGCACAAGTTCTTCCGCTTCAACCTGGCAGTGACCGCCCATGCCGATGTGCTGATGCAGCGCATGATTGCCTCGGTGGCCCACACCGGTGAGTTGTTCGTGATCATCTCCTACACCGGCCGTACCCGCGAACTGGTGGAAGTGGCACGCATCGCCCGGGAAAACGGCGCTTCGGTGCTGGGATTGACCGCCGAGGGCTCGCCGCTGGCCAAGGCCAGTACCTTGAGCCTGAACATTCCGTTGCCCGAAGACACCGACATTTACATGCCGATGACCTCGCGGATCATTCAGCTGACCGTGCTCGATGTGCTCGCCACCGGCATGACCTTGCGTCGTGGCGTGGATTTCCAGCCGCATTTGCGCAAGATCAAGGAAAGCCTCAATGCCAGTCGGTATCCGATTGGCGATGAGTTTAATTAACCCACCATGATCGTTCCCACGCTCCCGCGTGGGAACGCAGCCCGTGGCGCTCCGCGTCACTGGACGCGGAGCGTCTCTTGAGGCATTCCCACGCAGAGCGTGGGAACGATCACCCGCGCCTGCAAACTCAAATGCGCCCGCTCCCCCGGTGCCAGGCACAGGCTGTCGGTACCGCCGCTGGCCGCTTCCACACAGACAAACTCGGAAATCTCATTCCAGCTCACGCCCAGCAATGGCCGCGAGCCGGGATGCCAGACCACCGTGTCCGCATGATCACCAGTGTCGATGCACAGTTCGCGCTGCCAGGCGTGGTCCTTGAGCTGCAATTCGCCGTCATGCTGGAACACGCGCTGACAACCACCCTCGACCCGCAACTCACCTTTCTGCTGGCAAACCTGACGATTCAACTGGTCATAACCTTGCGCCCCGTCGAGCCCAGACAGCGCTATCTCACCGACGTCGCCAATACGCCAATAGGCGTGCAACGCCTGGCTCAGCTGGCACGGCATGTCGTCCTGATGCTCGGTGCTCAGGTGCAAATCCATGCGTTCGCCCAGGTGCGCATGCAAGTCCACCTGCCAGTCGCACAGCTGTAACTGCCAGTGCAGGCGCACGCCATCGTCGTCACTGCTGCTGTCCAGCAGTTTCCAGTCGAGCAGGCGCGCCCAACCATGGGAAGGCCAGGCGTTTTCGCTTGGGTGGCGGCCATACCACGGCCAGCACACCGGCACGCCGCCGCGAATCGCACCGACATGCGGCCATTTCGCCGCGCACCACAACCAGGGTTTCTGACCCTTTGGCTGGAAGTGCAACAACTGCGCGCCCTGACGACTGAACACCGCCTGACACAACGGATGGTCGATTACCAGCACGTCGCGCATCTGATAGCGCTCCCACGCAAACACCGGACGTTCGCGCAAGGATTTGAAGAAGCGTTGTAGCGGATGCTCAAGCATGTACCACGGTCCTGAAAATCATCTGTCACCCGAGGGTGCGCCGTCCCCCCAAAAAAAAGCGGACAGCCTTGGCCGTCCGCAAATATGCGCACATAGAGAGGAGCTTATCGCAACAGCGTTAGAACACCGACTGAATTTTCAGGCCGGCGACCAGCGCGTTATCAACTTCATCCACACCACCCGGGTGAGTGATGTATTGCAGGTTAGGACGCACCGTCAGCCAGTTGGTAACGTGGAAACCGTAATTGATCTCGTAGTTGTATTCGGTGCTGCGCAGCGGCGCGAACAGTGGATCGTTGTAGTCGGTGACACCATTGGCGGCGTTGACCAACTCGGAGTTTTTCTTCACGTCATCGTTGACATGGATACGGGAGAAACCGATCCCGACGTCGTCTTTTGGACGCGCATCGAACGGCCCCTTGTAAACAAACATCAGCGACTGGTAGTTGTCGACGAAGTTGGTGTCCTTGTCGTGGAAGGTGGCGTTGGCCGCGATGTTCAGACCGCGCGAAGCATCACCGTTATGGGTGGTCAGTTGTTGCTGCGCCACGAACCAGTAGCCGTGCTTGCTGTCATGGCTGCGATAGGCATTGCCGGTGGTCGCTGCATCATTGCCGTTGTCGTCTTTACGGACGTCATTGGCGTCGGCCGTGCTCTTGTAGTAACCGACACGGTATTCGCCCGGCAGGTTGTTGACCTTCGGCGACCAGACCAATTCAACCGGCAAGACGGTGCCCTTGGTGCCACTGCCGCTGAGCTTGAAACCGTTACCGTGCTCAAGTTGCGATGGGTTCTGGTTGTACGCACCGATCTGCGCATAGAACTCAGGCGTGATGTTGTACTTCACGCGAATCGCCGCCTGCATGACCGGCCAGTTGTACCAGATCCCGGTCGCCCAGTTACCCGCCTGGGAACCGCAGAATGCCAGGTTCTGGAACTCGCAGGGGAAGGTGTTGAAGTCTTCGCCTTCGCCGAAGTAACCAGCCTTGACGTCCAGTTTCCCGTCGAGGAACTGGTGCTTGATCCACAGCTGGGTCAGACGGACCATGTGGCCACGGCCGTAGACTTCCTGGGAGGAGCTCAAGGTGCCGGCACGCGGGTCGCCGACACGGTCATTGGAGATGTTCTGACCGTTACGGTTGGTGAGCTGGATCTTGGCCTGGGTGTTATCCCAGCCCCACAGTTTTTGCAGGTCCAGCGCCACGCCCAGACCAAACTGGTCGGCGTAACGCGCCGTTTTGTCGTCGTTGTAGCCGCCGTGCAGGTTGGCGCCCACTTCACCGACATAGTCGGCCTTGATGTCGATACCTTGCTCGATCAGCCTGGTCCGCTCGCCACCCCAGTCCCCCGTCATCCACTGGGAATCGGCACTGAACGCGTCAGCCGCGTGCGCACTACCGGCCAGCATCATCGCCGCAACCGCTGACAATTGGCAGATCAGCTGAGCGTTGTTCTTCTTCTTCATCCCTACATCCTCGTTTTATTGTTATTAACTGTTTTTATCTAACGCGGTTTACATCGATTGCGACGGATGTCTCCATCCGCCACTAATCCCCCCTGTGGGAGCGGGCTTGCTCGCTCCCACATTTGATCTTCAGCGGCCTTTGAACTGGGCCACGTTGGCGCTGTGAGCTTCGGCTTTTGGCAGGCCGGCAACGCCTAGACGCTCACCGGTCTTGGCATCGAACAGCAGCACTTTCGATGGATCGAATTGCAGCGTCAGGGTCTCGCCCGGAGCCGGTGCGACGTCCGGTGCCAGACGGCAGCAGACCTTGGTGTCGTTGAGATTGACGAATACCAGGGTGTCGGGACCGGTCGGTTCGGTGACCTGCACTTCAGCGCGGATGGTCGGCAGGCCATTGGCTTCGCCGTTCGCCAGCACGATCTGCTCCGGGCGCATGCCAAGAATCACTTCGCGGTCTTCGAGCCCGGCATCCTGCATGCCCAGTGGCAATTCGCAGCGCGCCTGACCACTGTCGAGCAACGCCAACAGACGGCCGTCCTTGCGCTGCAAACGCAGGGGAATGAAGTTCATCGGCGGCGAACCGATGAAGCTCGCCACGAACAGGTTGGCCGGATTGTTGTAGATGTCTTTCGGCGTACCGAACTGCTGGATGATCCCGTCCTTCATCACCGCCACTTTGTCGCCCAGGGTCATCGCTTCGATCTGGTCGTGGGTCACGTAGACCGTGGTGGTTTTCAGGCGCTGGTGCATCAGTTTCATTTCGGTGCGCATCTCGACCCGCAGCTTGGCGTCGAGGTTGGACAGCGGTTCGTCGAACAGGTAGATCTTCGGTCGACGCGCCAGGGCACGGCCCATAGCCACGCGCTGTTGCTGACCACCGGAGAGTTGACCCGGCTTGCGGTTGAGCAAGTGTTCGATTTGCAGCAGCTTGGCCACGCGAGCGACTTCCGCGTCGATATCGGCGGCGGGCATTTTGCGGATCTTCAAACCGAACGCGATGTTTTCGCGCACGCTCATGGTCGGGTACAGCGCGTAGGACTGAAACACCATGGCGATGTCGCGGTCTTTGGGGCTCATGCCGCTGACGTCCTGGTCACCGATCATGATCGCGCCGCCGGTGATGGTCTCAAGGCCGGCGATGCAATTCATCAGGGTCGATTTGCCGCAACCCGAAGGGCCCACAAGAATCAGGAATTCACCGTCCTTGATCGACAGCTCGATGTTCTTGAGGGTGTCCGGCAGACCGGGGCCATAGGTTTTGTTTACATTGCGAAGTTCGAGCGTAGCCATGATTACCCCTTGACTGCGCCGGCCGTCAGCCCGCGCACGAAATACTTACCTGCGACCACATAGACCAGCAGGGTCGGCAGCCCGGCGATCATTGCCGCCGCCATATCAACGTTGTATTCCTTGGCCCCGGTACTGGTGTTGACCAAGTTGTTCAACGCCACCGTAATGGGTTGCGAGTCACCGCTTGAGAACACCACGCCGAACAGGAAGTCGTTCCAGATCTGGGTGAACTGCCAGATCAGGCAGACCATGATGATCGGGGTGGACATCGGCAAAATGATCAAGCGGAAGATGGTGAAGAACCCCGCGCCATCGAGCCGCGCCGCCTTCACCAGTGCATCGGGAACGCTGACGTAGTAGTTACGGAAAAACAGCGTGGTGAACGCCAGGCCGTAGACCACGTGCACGAACACCAGGCCTGTCGTTGTGCTGGCCAGGCCCATCTTGCCGAGGGTGAACGAGGCCGGCAGCAAGACCGTCTGGAATGGCAGGAAGCAACCGAACAGCAGCAGGCCGAAGAACAACTGCGACCCGCGGAAGCGCCACATCGACAGCACATAGCCGTTCAACGCACCGATGGCCGTGGAGATCATTACCGCCGGAACGGTGATCTTGATCGAGTTCCAGAAGTACCCGTCAACCGTGCCCCAGGCCTTGATCCAGCCAATACCGCTGACCACGGTCGGCCAGCTCAGCAGGTTGCCGGAGTTGATGTCTTCCGGCGTCTTGAAACTGGTCAACAGCATGACCACCAGCGGTATCAGGTACAGCAATACCGCAAGGAGCAGCACGCCATAGATCGCGATGCGACTCAGGCTGATGGCAGGTTTGGCAGCGAAACTAGTCATGACGTTTGGCCCTCAGCTCGGAGTACAGGTAAGGCACGATGATCGCGAGAATCGCACCGAGCATCAGAATCGCACTGGCCGAGCCCATGCCCATCTGGCCGCGACTGAAGGTGAAGGAATACATGAACATCGCAGGCAGATCGGAGGAATAACCCGGGCCACCGGCGGTCATTGCCGCCACCAGGTCGAAACTCTTGATAGCGATGTGGGCCAGGATCATCACTGCGCTGAAGAACACCGGGCGCAGGCTCGGCAACACCACTTTCAGGTAAATGCGCGGCATGCTCGCGCCATCGATCTGGGCGGCACGGATGATCGATTGATCAACGCCACGCAGACCGGCGAGGAACATCGCCATGATAAAACCCGAGGCTTGCCATACCGCCGCGATCACCAGGCAGTACACAACGCGATCCGGATCGATCAACCAGTCCAGGCGAAAGCCTTCCCATCCCCAGTCACGCAGCAATTTGTCCAGGCCCATGCCCGGATTGAGCAGCCACTTCCAGGCGGTACCGGTGACGATCATCGAAAGCGCCATCGGGTACAGATAAATGGTGCGAATAAAACCTTCGCGACGAATGCGCTGGTCAAGAAACACCGCCAGCAACACACCGATCACCAGGGTGATGCCGATGAACATGCCGCCGAAAAGCGCCAGGTTCTTGCTCGCTACCCACCAGCGATCGTTGTCGAACAGCCGCTGGTACTGCGCCAGACCCGCCCATTTGTAAGTCGGCAGGAAGGTCGAAGTGGTGAACGACAGGACGAAGGTCCACAGGATATAGCCATAGAACCCCACCAGAACAATGAACATGCTCGGCGCCAGCACCAGCTTGGGGAGCCAGCGCTGCAGTGCATCGAACGGCGAGGCCTTGCTGAACACAGCAACAGAACTCATGGGAAGATCCAGTACGAAGAGAAAGGATTACAAGCGCTTTCCCTTGTGGGAGCGGGCTTCTGTGGGAGCTGGCTTGCCTGCGATGGCATCACCTCGGTGCAACTGATAAACCGAGGTGTCTGCGTCGCGGGCAAGCCCGGCTCCCACAAAATCCCTCCCACAGGGAGGATGCGCGGCTAACGGTTACTTGGCCGCTTTAATGGCAGTGCCGAGTTGCTTGGCGGCAGTGGCAGGATCGGCTTTCGGATCGTTGATGAAGTTGGTCACGACATCAAAGAAAGCACCCTGTACCGCCAGCGTGGTCGCCATGTTGTGCGCCATGCTCGGCTGCAGGCCACCGGTCTTGGCGTCCGCCAGGAAGTCTTTGGCAGCCGTCTGGGCGCAGGAGTCGAAACCGTACTTGCCCATATCGCTCAGCATGTCGTTTCGAACCGGGATCGAGCCCTTGTTGATGCTGAAGACTTTCTGGAAGCTCTCACCCAGCACGACCTTGGCAATGTCCTGCTGAGCTGCAGCAGTGCCCTTGTCTTTCTGCTTGAACACGGCCAGCGAGTCGATGTTGTAGGTGAAGGCCTTGTCGGTGCCCGGGAAGGCTACGCACTCGTAATCCTTGCCGGCGACTTTCTTGGCCGCTGTCCACTCGCTCTTGGCCCAGTCACCCATGATCTGCATGCCGGCCTTGCCGTTGATGACCTTGGCCGCCTCCAGGTTCCAGTCCTGGCCTTTGCCGTCGGCGTCCATGTAGGTCGCGACTTTCTTCAGCTCGGTCAGCGCCTTGACCATGTCAGGACCGGTCAGCGCCGCGTTATCCAGATCGACCAGGGCTTTCTTGTAGCCATCGACGCCCATGACCGACAGGACCACCGCTTCGAACACGGTGCTGTCCTGCCAAGGTTGGCCACCGTGGGCAAGCGCAATGAAGCCCGCAGCCTTGAGCTTGTCACCGGCCGCGTAGAATTCCTGAAGGGTGGTTGGCGCTTTTTCGATGCCGGCTTTCTTGAAGACTTCCGGATTGATCCACAACCAGTTGACGCGGTGAATGTTCACCGGCACGGCCACATAGTTACCGTCGTACTTCACGGTATCGGAGACTTTCTTGTCGAGCAGGCTGTCCCACTTCTCAGCTTTGGCAGCGTCTTTCAAGACGTCGGTATCGAGCAGACCGGTAGACGCCCATTCCTGAATGTCCGGACCTTTGATCTGCGCTACGCCCGGTGGGTTACCGGCCACGGCGCGGCTTTTGAGTACGGTCATGGCAGTGGCACCGCCACCGCCGGCGACTGCGCCGTCTTTCCAGGTGAAGCCGTCTTTTTCGACTTGAGCCTTGAGCACATCGACAGCTGCTTTTTCACCACCAGACGTCCACCAGTGAACGACTTCCACCGAACCTTTGGAATCGGCGGCAAGGGCACTGAGCGGGAATGCAGCAACGGGAAGCAGTGAAGCGAGAGAAATGACAGTAGCGAGGCGAGAAATCGCATTCATCTAGTAGTACCTTTCTTGTTGTTATGCATGCAAGTCTGGTGCTTGCGCTGCATAGGATTTTAAACAGGGGATCGCCCTTCGCAGGTAACGAAGGGACGCGCGAATGTCACCACATGGTTACACATGAGCGCTCTGGGACAATTGCCCCAGCGCACTGGCCATGCTCGGCGCCAACGGCAGGCGCGGGATCAATACGGCTTGCCAGGCGTGATACAGGTCAGGTTTACCGGCCCAGATATCGGCGCTCGGGCGGTTCAGCGGATCGAGCTCGTGATGCCAGCTGCCATCGCAGCGGTCGATGAAATGACTGTCACAGAATTCCCAGAACAGTCGGTACCAACGCTCGTATTGCTCATCACCGGTGCGTTTTAGCAGCGCACTGGCGGCGGCGCTGGCTTCGCAATGAGTCCAGTGCAAACGATGACGAACCACCGCGCGATTGTCCCAGTCGAGGGTGTAGACGATGCCCGGCGCACCGTCGACGTCCCAGCCGTGACGGCAATTGTGTTCGAAGAGTTTTTGCGCATCGGTGGCCAGCCAGCCCGGTGTGAGCATCCCGGCTTGCACCCGCGCAGCTTCAAGGTGCAGTAACAACCGCGCCCATTCGAAACCATGACCCGGTGTGGTGCCATAAGGACGGAAACCGTCGGCCGGGTTGTCGTGGTTGTAGTCGCGCAGCGGCTGCCAGTCGCGGTCGAAATGCTCGATCACCAGGTAATCGTTGGCGGCGGCGTGTTCGTGAATGACTCGCTCGACAATACGCTGGGCGCGAATCAGCCAGCGGTGGTCCTCAGTGACATCGGCCAGGGCGAGGAAGGCTTCGGTGGCGTGCATGTTGCTGTTGGCGCCGCGATAGGCTTCCTCGCCACTGAAGTCGCGGTTGAAGGACTCGCGCATGGCGCCCTCCTCCTCGCTCCAGAAATGGCTGTCGATGATGTGGATCGCATCATCGAGCAAGGCTTGCGCACCGGGACGCTGGGCAACCACCGCAGAACTCGCGGCCAACGCCACGAAGGCATGCAGGTAAGCGGCTTTGCCGGTATTGCCGTCGCGGTGTTCGGGCATGGCGAACCAGCCACCGTGTTCGGCGTCACGCAGCGGCCCGCTGAGGGCTTTGATGCCGTGATCCACCAGTTCGGCGAACCCCGGCAAGCCCTGGATGTGGGCCATGGCGAAACTGTGGGTCATGCGCGCGGTGTTCATGGTTTCAGCTTGGGCGCTGGCTGGGAGGCGCCCCTTTTCATCAAGGTTGCCGAAACCTTCGGCAAGCTTTGAAGCCCTGGCAAACGCCAGCAGGCGCAGGCCTTCGGCGGCGAGCCATTGCTGATGGGCAGGCGCGTTCAGCCAACTGCTGAAGGCGGGTTGGAAGGTGTCCATGCGGTACCTTTTTTGTTGTTATGACTGGGACCAGTCTAAACAACGGTCGGTGGCGGGCAGGTAACGAAGGGGGCGGCTTTTGTCACTGACTTGTGACAAAAGGAAAGCAAGATCAAAAGATCGCAGCCTCCGGCAGCTCCTACAGAATTTGTGTCCGCCCGATATTCACGTGTTTACGCGATTCCTCAGTAGGAGCTGCCGAAGGCTGCGATCTTTTGATCTTCTCAATCGACAGATCGCGGCAACTGCAACGTCACGCGCAACCCGCCTTCACGCAGGTTTTGCAGGCTGACTTCGCCGCCATGGCTATGGGCGATGTTGCGCGCAATCCCCAGCCCCAGGCCATAACCCTGCTGCTGCCCGGCCAGGCGGAAGTGCGGCTCGAACACTTGCTCCAGCCGCTGCTCCGGCACGCCTGGGCCTTCGTCGTCGACATGCAGGACGAACGCGCTCTCGTCATCATCGATGTGCAGATGCGCGTTCTGCCCGTACTTCAAGGCGTTGTCGATCAGGTTGCCGATGCAGCGCTTGAGTGCCAGTGGCTTGCCGGGATACGGCAGCAGCGCCCGCCCTTGTTGAGTCACACGGCCATTGCCGTTAGGCGCCAGATACGGCTCCACCAGGCAGTCGAGCACATGATTGAGGTCCACCGGCTCGATGTTTTCGTGGATGTCGGTGTCTTTCACGCATTGCAGCGCACCTTTGACCAGCAACTCCAGCTCATCCAGATCACGTCCGAACTTGGCTTGCAGCTTTTCGTCTTCAAGCAATTCGACCCGCAGTCGCAACCGAGTGATCGGTGTGCGCAAGTCATGGGAAATCGCGCTGAACAACTGGCTGCGCTCGGTCAGGTAACGGCTGATGCGTTCACGCATCGCATTGAACGCGCGACCGACTTCCACCACTTCACTGCCACCACCCTGAGCGACCGGTTCGACGTCGGCCCCCAGGGACATGTCCCGCGCCGCCCGCGCCAATCGCTTGAGCGGCCGGCTCTGCCAGTGCACCAGCAGGCCGATGAACAGGAGCAAGAAGCCGCTGGTGAGTACGATGAACCAGACTTGCTGTGCCGGCAGGCCTTGCTCTTCGAGACTGGTGTAGGGCTCGGGCAACAACGAAGCGATGTACAACCATTCCCCCGGCGCCATCTGGATTTGCGTGACCAGCACCGGCGGGTTCACTGGCTCCAGGGTCAACGCGTAGTGCGCCCAGGAGCGTGGCAATTCATCGAGTTTCAGCCCGCTATTGAAGATCCGCAGGTCTTCGGGGCTGACGAACGTCACCGAAATATCGGCGTCCTGGCCCAGCGACTGGCGCAGCACCTCGTCCACCGCTTTGAGCACCGCTTCTTTGCGCGGGGTAATCGGCAGCACCTCCATCCCCAAGGGTTTGTCGTTGAGGGTCACCACGAACCGGGTGCCGCCCATGCTGCGCAACTGGTCGAGCACCAGCGGCCTGAACGCCACCGGCAACGAGCGGAAATAACTGACGCTGGCCGTCATCGAATGGGCCAGGCTGCGGGCGCTGGTGACCAGGCCTTCGAGCTGGGTAGCACGCAGTTGCGAAACCCAGATCACGCTCGACAGCGTCTGGGCAAACAGCACCGCCAACAGGGTCAGCAGCAACATGCGCCCGAGCAGCGAGCGCGGCACCGGCACGCGCCCGGCGAGCTTGCGCAGGAACTCAGTGGCCATTGCTGGCAACCACGTTGGCTGCCAGTTGGTAGCCGCTGCCACGCACGGTACGGATCAGTCGCGGCGGTTTTTCGGTGTCGCGCAGGCGCTGGCGCAAACGGCTGACCGCCATGTCGACGATGCGATCGAGCGGCATCAGGTCACGGCCACGGGTGGCGTTGCCGATGGTGTCGCGGTCGAGGATTTCCTGGGGGTGATCGAGGAACAGTTTCAGCAGCGCGAAATCGGCGCCGGAGAGAATCACTTCCTCGCCGTCGGTGTGAAACAACCGATGGCTGACCATGTCCAGCCGCCAGTCGTCGAAGGCCAGCACTTCACCGCCGGAACGCTCCTGACCGAACTGCGCGCGGCGCAACAGAGCTTTGATGCGCGCCTGCAATTCACGCGGGCTGAAGGGTTTGCCGAGGTAGTCGTCGGCGCCCAGCTCCAGGCCGATTACACGGTCGGCCTCGTCGGAGCTGGCGGTGAGCATGATGATCGGCACGTGGGCCTGGCGCGGGTGCTGGCGGATCCAGCGGCAGAGGCTGAAACCATCTTCGTCGGGCAGCATCACGTCGAGGATCACCAGATCGCTCGGCGCCTCGTTCAGCGCCTGACGAAAGCCTGCGCCATCGGGCGTGGTGCGGACCTGGAAACCGGCACGGGTCAGGTAGGTGTCCAGCAACTCGCGTATCTCTTGATCGTCATCGACCAACAAAATCGACTTGTTGACTGAGCTCACGGGGCGGCGTCCTTGTTGTTTGAATTAGGTGGATTATGCCTGATGAACCTTGGAAATTTGTTGCCTGTCGATCGTTCCCACGCTCTGCGTGGGAACGATCATTACTGCGCCTGATCGAGCGCTACGCCCGCACCAACCAGGCCGGAATACGGCGCTGTCACCAGCCACACCGGAATGCCTTTGAAGTAATCGCTCATGCAACCCTTGTCGGCAAAACACCGGGCGAAACCGCTTTTAACGAAAAAGTCGGCGAACCGTGGAATCACCCCGCCAACGATGTACACACCACCCCGAGCACCGGTGGTCAGCACATTGTTGCCGGCCACGCGACCGAGCCAGCAGCAGAACTGCTCAAGCACTTCCAAGGCAATCGGATCACCCGCCAACCCGGCCGCGGTGATCGCCTCAGGCGTGTCGAGCGCAGGCGTATGGCCGTCCACCGCGCAGATCGCCCGGTAGACTCGCGGTAAACCACTGCCGCTCAACGCCGTTTCAGCGCTGACATGGCCGATCTCGTTGTAGATGTGCTGCCACAGTTGGGTTTCCCGCGGGCTGCTCAGCGGCAGATCGACGTGACCGCCCTCCCCTGGCAACGCGGCAAAACGGCCCTCGCCCAGATCGAGCAACGTACCTACGCCCAAGCCTGTACCCGGACCGATCACCACCGCCGGCCGCAACGGTTCCGGCGTGCCTTCGCAGACCACCCGGAACTCGCCCGGCTGCAAACGGGTCATGCCCAGGGCCATGGCCGAGAAATCGTTGACCAGCAGCAGTTGATCCACCTGCAAGGTCTTGCAGAAATCCCTGCGACTGAGCCGCCAGTGATTGTTGGTGAACTTGAATTCATCACCGCTCACAGGGCCCGCCACCGACAGGCACACCGAACCGATCGAACCCGGCGCCAGGTCGAGCCCGCTCAGGTAAAGCGCAATCGCTTCCTCCGGGCTGGCGTGGTCTGCCGTCGCCAGCACCTGGACTGATTCCAGTTGCTGGTTTTTCCACAACGCGAAACGTGCGTTGGTCCCACCGATGTCACCGACCAAAGCCAGTTTCAATTAAGCGTCTCCAGGGCAGAAGTAAAGGCGCTGGCGCCTTGCTCTGCGGAGCTGAAGGCCATGCGCATGAAACCAAACAGTTCGCGACCGGTGCCGATGTTGTTGCCCAACAGGCCTTTGGCCGGCTCGCGCGCTGCGAATTCTTCGGCGTCCACCTTAAGCTCCAGGGTGCCTTTGACGCCATCGACGCGGATGATATCGCCCTCACGCACCCGCGCCAAAGCGCCGCCCACATAAGCTTCGGGGCTGACGTGGATTGCTGCCGGGATTTTCCCCGAAGCGCCGGACATGCGCCCGTCAGTCACCAACGCGACTTTGAAGCCACGGTCCTGCAACACGCCGAGAAACGGCGTCATCTTGTGCAGTTCCGGCATGCCGTTGGAACGCGGGCCCTGGAAGCGCATCACCGCGACAAAATCCTTCTCCAGCAGCCCGGCCTTGAACGCATCGGCCAGGTCCTGTTGGTCCTGGAACACCATGGCCGGGGCTTCGACGACCTGGTTTTCCAGGGCGACCGCCGAGACTTTCATCACGCCACGGCCGAGGTTGCCTTCCATCACCCGCAAACCGCCCTCTGCCGAGAATGCGCGAGCCACCGGGCGCAGGATGTTTTCGTCGAGGCTTTCGATCGGGCCTTCGCGCCAAACCAGCTCGCCGTTATCGAGGAACGGTTCCTGGGTGTAGCGGCTCAGGCCGTGGCCGAGCACGGTGTTGACGTTTTCATGCAGCAGGCCGGCTTCCAGCAGTTCGCGGATCAGGAACGACATGCCGCCCGCCGCCTGGAAGTGATTGATGTCGGCTTTGCCGTTCGGGTACACGTGGCTCAGGGTCGGCACCACCTCGGAGAGGTCGGCCATGTCCTGCCAGGTCAACTGGATGCCTGCGGCCATGGCGATGGCCGGCATGTGCAAGGTGTGGTTGGTCGAGCCGCCGGTGGCGTGCAGGGCCACGATCGAGTTGACCAGCGAACGCTCGTCGACGATTTCGCCGATCGGCAAGAAGTTGCCATTCTGCTTGGTCAAGCGCGTGACCTGATGCGCCGCTTCGCGGGTCAGGGCATCGCGCAACGGCGTGTTCGGGTTGACGAACGAGGCGCCCGGCAAGTGCAGGCCCATGACTTCCATCAGCAACTGGTTGGTGTTGGCGGTGCCGTAGAAAGTGCAGGTGCCAGGGCTGTGGTAGGACTTCATCTCCGATTCCAGCAGCTCTTCGCGGGTCGCCTTGCCTTCGGCGTAACGCTGGCGCACATCGGCTTTCTGCTTGTTGGAGATGCCCGACACCATCGGCCCGCCCGGCACGAAAATCATCGGCAGATGACCGAAGCGCAACGCGCCCATCATCAAGCCCGGCACGATCTTGTCGCAGATGCCGAGCATCAGCGCGCCGTCGAACATGTTGTGGGACAGCGCCACGGCGGTGGACAGCGCGATCACTTCGCGGCTCGGCAGGCTCAGTTCCATGCCCGGTTCGCCCTGGGTCACACCATCGCACATGGCCGGGGTGCCACCGGCGAACTGGCCGACGGAGCCGATTTCGCGCAGGGCTTTTTTGATCTGTTCAGGAAAGACTTCGTACGGCTGGTGCGCCGAGAGCATGTCGTTATATGACGAAACAATTGCGATGTTGGCGGAGTTCATCATCCGCAAGCTGTGCTTGTCGTCGCTGCCACATCCGGCCACGCCGTGGGCGAAGTTGGCGCATTGCAGCTTGCCACGCATCGGGCCGTCACTGGCGGCGCCACGGATCAATGCAAGGTAAGCCTCACGCGTGGCGCGGCTGCGGGCGATAAGCCGTTCGGTGACCTCAAGGACGCGGGGATGCATGTGTAGAACTCCAGGCTAACGGATGTGGCGACCTGATTGTCTATGCTGATCAAACGCCGTTGTGATCGGGATGACAGACGGCTTTCTTGATCATTCGGACCAGTTGATTCAGGCCACTCGTTGTAGATAAAACAAAATATTGCCACTAAAAAGGCTTGTTTTCTATTTTTTTGCGAATAATCTTGTAATTCCAACAACAAAACTACGGCGGCGCTGTAAATGACTCTTCGAATCGCAATCAATGGTTTTGGCCGTATCGGCCGTAATGTCCTGCGCGCACTGTATACCCAAGGCTATCGTCAGGATCTGCAGATCGTGGCAATCAATGACTTGGGCGACAGCTCGATGAATGCTCACCTGCTCAAGTACGACACCGTTCACGGCACATTCGATGCCGATGTCCAGCACGATCAGGAAAGCCTGACCGTCAACGGCGACCGTATTTCGGTCAGCGCCATTCGCAACCCGGCCGAACTGCCCTGGGCCGCGGAGAAGGTCGACGTCGTGTTCGAATGCACCGGTCTGTTCACCGACCGTGCCAAAGCCGCCGCCCATATTACGGCCGGCGCGCGCAAAGTGATCATCTCGGCCCCGGCCAAAGGCGCCGACGCCACTGTGGTTTATGGGGTTAACCACGACATTCTGCGCCAGTCGCACCAGATCATCTCCAACGCCTCGTGCACCACCAACTGCCTGGCCCCGGTGGCCCAGGTGCTGCACCGCGAGCTGGGCATCGAAAGCGGTCTGATGACCACTATTCACGCCTACACCAACGACCAGAACCTGACCGACGTCTACCACACCGACCCGTACCGCGCCCGTTCCGCCACCCAGAACATGATCCCGAGCAAGACCGGCGCCGCTGAAGCGGTAGGCCTGGTGCTGCCGGAACTGGCGGGCAAACTGACCGGCATGGCAGTGCGTGTTCCGGTGATCAACGTGTCGCTGGTGGACCTGACCGTGCAGCTCAAGCGCGAAGCGTCGGCCGATGAAGTGAATGCGCTGCTCAAACAAGCCAGCCAGCACTCGAAGATTCTCGGCTACAACGCCCTGCCGCTGGTATCCAGCGACTTCAACCACAACCCGCTGTCGTCGATCTTCGACGCCAACCACACCAAGTCCAGCGGCAAGCTGCTCAAAGTGCTGGCCTGGT
Source organism: Pseudomonas sp. P1_A1 (assembly GCF_056406935.1). Lineage (NCBI taxonomy): Bacteria > Pseudomonadati > Pseudomonadota > Gammaproteobacteria > Pseudomonadales > Pseudomonadaceae > Pseudomonas > Pseudomonas sp. P1_A1. The sequence goes on from NZ_JBFTZE010000007.1 coordinate 126,610, forward strand.
ACGACAACGAGTGGGGCTTCTCCAACCGCATGCTCGATAACTGCCTGGCGCTCTGCAACGCAGAGTAAACCGTGGAGCAGCAACCGATGATCGGTATCAGCTTTACGCATAAGACCATGGCGGCGCGCAAGCGTATCGCCCTGGTCGCCCATGACCACTGCAAAGTGTTTTTGCTGGACTGGGCCGAGCGACAGAAAGACAAACTCGCGCAGCATGAACTGGTCGCCACCGGCACCACGGGGTTGTTGTTGCAACAACGCCTCGGCCTGCCGGTAGAAAGTATGATCAGCGGTCCACTGGGCGGCGACCAGCAGCTCGGCGCGCAAATCGCCGAGCAGCGGGTCGACATGCTGGTGTTCTTCTGGGACCCGTTCGAACCGCAACCCCACGACCCGGACATCAAGGCATTACTGCGGGTCGCGGCGGTGTGGAACATCCCCGTGGCCTGCAACGAATGCAGCGCCGACTACCTGCTCAGCAGCCCGTTGATGGATCAGGCTCACGAACACCGCATCCCGGATTACGCGACCTATCTGCAGGGGCGCGGGTAAAGCGCTGGCATAAATCCTCTGTGACAACAGGCTCGCTCCCACAGGGCAATACACATCCCTGTGGGAGCGGGCTTGCCCGCGAAGGCGTCAAGTCAGCCAACTCAAATTCTGAACTCAGCCAACAGCCCCCCCCCGGCCACTGGGAATTACTCAGTCGGCACCACCTTATCCAGCACCTGATTCACAGCCAGTTCAGCCAACATCACCACCTGCGCGATACCCAGCAGGGTTTTGCGGTGGGTGCCTTCAAGCAAAGCCGCGAAGTCGTTGAGCATGACGGTGGCCGAGCCCAGGGTTTCGCTGGCGTTGACCAGCATCGGCTCGGTGGCGGCCGCCGGGTTGGCCAGGTACAGCTTGTTGGGTTGGTAGGGTGTGGCCATGACCGTGGCCGCCGGGTTGAGGTAATGGTCGAGGGCGCGCTCGGCGGCTTCGTTGAGTTTTCTGGAATCGGGGGATTCGTAGGGGGAGACCGGGTCTGTGACCGGTGGATTAGGCGTTACTTTGAACATGGGGTATCTCCAGTAAGGCCGCAACCATCTCGCTGCTAAACGAAAGGGTGGCAGCTGTGCGCAAGTTAGCAGACCGGTAACCCCAAACCCGGCGCACCCGAAGGTGCCATGCGCACAGCCACCATCGAGCGCAGGCGAATGCCTGACTGGATAAGACTTGTACAACCGGGATGAAGAGCCGGGCTGCTAAACCCGATCACTGGGAATCAGTGATGCGAATCAAGTTACCGACCGGCCCCAAGGCGCACAAGCCGGCGGATTCTGGCGCAGGCGTAGGCAACGGCGCAAGGTTTCGTGGGCTTTAGGACGTAACACAGGGTGTCGTTAAACATTCATTCTGGATCGTGTGTATTGGCGCTCGGAAATCGATGAATACCCTGACAGATTGGTCTTGCTCCCACAGGATTTCATCTGGCCGAGCCGTCTTTTTGAACTATGCTCGGGCTCTCGTTCCGGAGGGCCTTCGATGACTGATTTACTCACGTCCATTCAAGCCGCACTCGGCTTGCCTCACACCCCAATCCCGTTCACCTCGAGCGGCGCCCTGCCCTCGGCATTTGCCGTGACCGATCTGGCCTGCGCCAGCATTGCCGCCGCCGGCCAGGCCGCCAGCGAACTGCTGCATCAACAAACCGGTCGCTTGCCCAGCCTTGAAGTCGACCGCCGCCTGGCGTCGTTCTGGTTCGCCACCTCGATCCGCCCCGTGGGCTGGAGCGTCCCGCCGCTGTGGGACCCGGTTGCCGGCGACTACGCGACCAAGGATGGCTGGATCCGCCTGCACACCAACGCGCCCCATCACCGCGAAGCTGCGGAATCAGTGCTCGGCGCCTGCACCGACCGCACAGCGATGGCGAGCAAAGTGGCTCAGTGGGCGAAAAGCGATCTGGAACAGGCGGTGGTCGAGGCCGGTGGTTGCGCCGCCGAGATGCGCAGCTGGAAGCAATGGCAAGCTCACCCCCAAGGTCGGGCCGTGAACGCCGAGCCGTTGATTCAGTTCAGCGTCGGTGGCAACCAAACCGCCAAACCGTGGCAAGGCTCGGTGGCGCAACCGTTGGCCGGGATCAAGGTGCTGGACCTCACGCGAGTGCTCGCCGGCCCGATCGCCAGCCGCTTTCTCGCAGGCCTCGGCGCCGACGTACTGCGCATCGATCCACCGACCTGGAACGAACCGGGGGTGGTGCCGGAAGTGACCTTGGGCAAGCGCTGTGCGCGCCTGGATCTGCACGACAAGGCTGATCGCGCGGTGTTCGAAAGCCTGCTCAAAGACGCCGACATCCTGCTCCACGGCTACCGCGCCGATGCCTTGGAACGCCTGGGTTACGGCACCGCCCAACGCCAGGCACTGGCCCCCGGCCTGATCGATGTTTGCCTCAACGCTTATGGCTGGAGCGGCCCTTGGCAGAACCGTCGCGGCTTCGACAGCCTGGTGCAGATGAGCAGCGGGATTGCCGACGCGGGCATGCACTGGAAGAAGGCGGATAAACCGACACCGCTGCCGGTCCAGGCCCTTGATCACGCCACCGGGTATTTGATGGCGGCCAGTGCGATCAAGCTATTGGGGCACGGTGGCTCTGCGCGCTTGTCGCTGGCACGAACGGCGAAGTTGGTGATCGAGCATGGCGCCGGGACCCATGAGCCGTTGCCGGCGGAGGATGCCAACGATCAAGGGGTGTTACTCGAGCAAACACCGTGGGGGCCGGCCCATCGGTTGCAGGTGCCGTTGAAGATCACCGGGACGCCACTGCAGTGGGCGCTGCCAGCCGGGGAATTGGGCGCCCATCGCGCGCAGTGGTGGTGATCATCAGATAACTATCGCGGGCAAGCCCGCTCCCACAGGTACAGCGTGATCCTATCCTGTGGGAGCGTGGCTTGCCCGCGATGAGGCCAGAACAGTCACTGCAAATACCTCAACGCTGCAAAGCAGTGACTTTTAACTAAATAGATAAAGCGAAATAACCTTAATCAATTAGTCTCGATCAGCGTCTTTTATTTATCGCTGAATAATCTATAGCTTCGGCGCCTGCTTTTTCACATCAACATCTGTATGCCCGACAAAGATACATAAGTCTTTCAATAACAATGGAATGTGCCCATGCACTGATCTATGTCRGTTGATTGAACAGCCAACAGAACTACGCTGTTGCCTCTCTTCTCCTGCACTGGAGTCATGCTATGTCTGAATCCCCCGGAAAACTGAAACTCGGTGCGCTCGTTGCTTTAGTGGTCGGTTCAATGATTGGTGGCGGAATCTTCTCTTTGCCCCAGAACATGGCCGCCAGTGCTGATGTCGGTGCTGTTCTTATTGGTTGGGCAATTACCGCAGTGGGCATGTTGACCCTCGCTTTCGTCTTCCAGACCCTGGCCAATCGCAAGCCTGAGCTGGATGGCGGTGTTTATGCCTACGCCAAGGCCGGTTTCGGCGACTACATGGGTTTCTCGTCCGCCTGGGGATACTGGATCAGTGCCTGGCTGGGCAATGTGGGTTACTTCGTTCTGTTGTTCAGCACCCTCGGTTACTTCTTCCCGCTATTTGGAGAGGGGAATACTCCTGCCGCCGTCATCGGCGCCTCGCTGCTGCTCTGGGCGGTGCACTTTCTGGTTTTACGGGGAATCAAGGAAGCGGCGTTCATCAACCTGGTGACCACCGTCGCCAAGGTCGTACCGCTGCTGCTGTTTGTGTTGATCGCCTTGTTCGCCTTCAAACTGGAGATCTTCACCGCCGACATCTGGGGCATCAAGAACCCTGACCTGGGCAATGTGATGAACCAGGTGCGCAACATGATGCTGGTCACTGTGTGGGTGTTCATCGGCATCGAAGGCGCGAGCATTTTCTCGGCCCGTGCCGAAGTACGCAGCGATGTGGGTAAAGCCACCGTCATCGGGTTCATCACCGTGCTGCTGTTCCTGATGCTGGTGAACGTGTTGTCCCTGGGGATCATGACCCAACCCGCGCTGGCGAAACTGCAGAACCCGTCGATGGCCGCGGTGCTGGAACATGTGGTCGGTCATTGGGGCGCGGTGCTGATCAGTGTCGGCCTGATCATTTCCTTGCTCGGCGCGCTGCTGTCATGGGTGCTGCTGTGCGCGGAGATCATGTTCGCCGCCGCCAAGGACCACACCATGCCAGCGTTTTTGCGCCGGGAAAACGCCAACCAGGTACCGGCCAACGCGCTGTGGCTGACCAACGCGATGGTGCAGCTGTTCCTGATCATCACACTGTTTTCGGCCAGCACTTACCTGTCGCTGATCTACCTCGCCACCTCAATGATTCTGGTGCCGTACCTGTGGTCGGCGGCTTATGCCGTGCTGCTGGCGGTACGCGGCGAGAGCTATGAAAACGCCCTGGCCGAACGCAGAAAAGATTTGATCGTCGGTGGCATCGCGTTGATCTACGCGATCTGGCTGCTGTACGCCGGCGGCGTCAAATACCTGCTGCTCTCCGCCCTGCTGTATGCCCCCGGCGCGATCCTGTTCGCCAAGGCCAAGCTTGAAGTCGACAAACCGGTTTTCACCAACGTCGAGAAGCTGATTTTCGCTGCTGTCGTCGCGGGCGCCCTGGTGGCGGCCTATGGGCTGTATGACGGCTTTCTGACCCTTTAGCACTGTTGTGAAAAGCAGCACCTGATTGTTTTCATCTGGAGGAACACGGTAATGACGGGAAAAAGTTAAGTACGGCGTCCACTCCGAAGCCGGCAAACTGCGCAAAGTCATGGTTTGCTCCCCCGGCCTGGCCCACCAGCGGCTGACCCCGAACAACTGTGATGAACTGCTTTTCGATGATGTGCTGTGGGTCGCCCAGGCCAAGCGCGACCACTTCGACTTCGTCACCAAAATGCGCGAGCGCAATGTCGACGTGCTGGAAATGCACAACCTGCTGACCGACATCGTCGCGATGCCTGAAGCGCTGGACTGGATTCTGGAACGCAAGGTCACCGCCAATTCGGTCGGCCTCGGCCTGATCCATGAAGTGGGTTCCTGGCTGCGCAGCCTGGAGCCACGCAAAATCGCCGAATTCCTCATCGGCGGGGTTTCCGCCGATGACCTGCCGGACAGTTTCGGCGGCAAGACCATCCAGATGTTCCGCGACTTCCTCGGTCATTCCAGCTTCATTCTGCCGCCGCTGCCCAACACCCAGTTCACCCGCGACACCACCTGCTGGATCTATGGCGGCGTGACCCTGAACCCGATGTACTGGCCGGCGCGCCGTCAGGAAACCCTGCTGGCCACCGCCATCTATAAATTCCACCCGCAGTTCACCAACGCCGACTTCCAGATCTGGTACGGCGACCCGGACCAGGACCACGGCAGCGCCACTCTGGAGGGCGGCGACGTGATGCCGATCGGCAACGGTGTGGTGTTGATCGGCATGGGGGAGCGCTCGTCCCGCCAGGCCATCGGCCAATTGGCGGTCAACCTGTTCAAGAACAAAGCGGTGGAACGGATCATCGTCGCCGGCCTGCCGAAATCCCGCGCGGCGATGCACCTGGACACCGTGTTCAGTTTCTGCGACCGCGACCTGGTGACGATTTTCCCGGAAGTGGTGAAGCAGATCGTCGCCTTCAGCCTGCGTCCTGACGACAGCAAACCGGGCGGCATCGACGTGCGCCGTGAAGAAACCAGCTTCCTCGACACCGTGGCCAAGGCCCTCAACCTCAAGGCGCTGCGTGTCGTCGAAACCGGCGGTAACGCTTTTGCCGCCGAACGCGAGCAATGGGACGACGGCAACAACGTGGTGGCGCTGGAGCCAGGCGTGGTCATCGGCTACGACCGCAATACCTACACCAACACCTTGCTGCGCAAGGCCGGCGTCGAGGTCATCACCATCAGCGCCAGTGAACTCGGGCGCGGGCGCGGCGGTGGCCACTGCATGACCTGCCCGATCATTCGCGACCCTATCGATTATTAACTTTCGAGCCTTGGCCGATGCTTATCCAGCACGGCCGAGGGGATAACCGACACCCAAGGAGATCCAATCATGGCTTTCAACATGCGCAACCGCAGCCTGCTCTCGCTGATGCACCACACCACTCGCGAGCTGCACTACCTGCTGGACCTGTCCCGCGACCTCAAGCGCGCCAAATACACCGGCACCGAGCGTCCGCACCTGCAAGGCAAGAACATCGCGCTGATCTTCGAAAAAACCTCGACCCGCACCCGGTGCGCCTTCGAAGTCGCGGCCCATGACCAGGGCGCCCACGTCACCTACATCGACCCGGTGTCGTCGCAGATCGGCCACAAGGAAAGCATGAAGGACACCGCCCGCGTGCTGGGGCGGATGTTCGACGCCATCGAGTACCGTGGCTTCGAACAGGAAATCGTCGAAGAGCTGGCGAAGTTCGCCGGCGTACCGGTGTTCAACGGCCTGACCGCTGAATTCCACCCGACGCAAATGATCGCCGACACCCTGACCATGCGCGAGCACAGCGACAAACCGCTGCACGACATCAGCTACGCCTACCTCGGCGATGCGCGCTACAACATGGGTAATTCGTTGCTGATGATCGGCGCCAAACTCGGCATGGACGTACGCATCGCTGCACCGAAAGCGCTGTGGCCACATCAGGACTTCATCGATCAGTGCAAAGCCTTCGCCGAAGAGAGCGGCGCGCGCATCACCATCACCGAAGACCCGAAAGCGGCGGTCAAGGGCGTGGACTTCATCCATACCGACATCTGGGTATCGATGGGCGAGCCGGTGGAAGCGTGGGACGAGCGCATCGAGCAACTGCTGCCGTACCAGGTCAACGCCGACATGATGAAGGCCTCGGGCAACCCGCGCGTGAAGTTCATGCACTGCCTGCCGGCGTTCCACAACAGCGAAACCAAGGTCGGCAAGGACATCGCCGCGCGTTATCCGAACCTGGCCAACGGGGTTGAAGTGACTGAAGAAGTCTTCGAATCGCCGGCCAACATCGCCTTCGAGCAAGCGGAAAACCGTATGCACACCATCAAGGCTATTCTGGTGTCGGCGCTGGCGGATATCTGACGGCTGAACACTTGTTCATGAACTGACCCCGTAGGAGCTGCCGCAGGCTGCGATCTTTTGATCTTGATGTTGATCTTCAATGGCCAGGCAAAGATCAAGATCAAAAGACCAGGATCAAAAGATCGCAGCCTTCGGCAGCTCCTACGAGGATCATCGATCTCTGAAAGGACTGCACTATGCGTATCGTCATTGCTCTGGGCGGTAACGCCCTGCTCCGCCGGGGTGAGCCCATGACCGCGGACAACCAGCGCGCGAACATCCGGATCGCCACCGAACAGATCGCCAAGATTCATCCCGGCAACCAACTGGTGATCGCCCACGGCAATGGTCCGCAGATCGGCCTGTTGTCGCTGCAAGCGGCGGCCTACAGCCAGGTTTCGCCTTACCCGCTGGACGTACTCGGCGCCGAAACCGACGGCATGATCGGCTACATCATCGAACAGGAACTGGGCAACCTGCTGGACTTCGAAGTGCCGTTCGCCACCCTGCTGACCCAGGTCGAAGTCGACCCCAACGACCCGGCGTTCCAGGCCCCCAGCAAACCGATCGGCCCGGTCTATTCCAAGGCCGACGCCGAGAAACTCGCCGCCGAGAAAGGCTGGGCCATCGCCCCGGACGGCGACAAGTTCCGGCGCGTGGTCGCCAGCCCGAAACCCAAACGCATCTTCGAAATCCGCCCGATCAAGTGGCTGCTGGAAAAAGGCAGCATCGTGATCTGCGCCGGCGGTGGGGGCATCCCGACAATCTACGATGCCAACGGCAAGCTGCAGGGCGTGGAAGCGGTGATCGACAAAGACCTGTGCTCGGCGTTGCTGGCCGAACAGTTGGAAAGCGATCTATTGGTGATCGCCACCGACGTCAGCGCGGCGTTCATCGATTTCGGCAAGCCCACCCAGAAAGCCATCGCCCAGGCTCACCCCGATGAAATGGACAAACTCGGCTTCGCCGCCGGCTCCATGGGACCAAAGGTCCAGGCGGCTTGCGAGTTCGCCCGCCATACTGGGAAAGTCGCGGTAATCGGTTCACTCTCGGACATCGAAGCGATCATCCAGGGCAAGGCCGGCACCCGTATCAGCACAGCGACGCCTGGCATCAGTTATCAATAGAAAGAAACGCAGGGGGGCAGGCGTGAGGTCTGCCCTGATTCAATGCCTTTGAAGGAGAGACGCCAATGGCTACGTTCGAACCCGGACACCTGCACATCGAGCGCCATGCGCTGAACAAGGACGATTACAGCTACAACCTGCACATTGAATACAAAATTGCTCAGGATCCCAAGGAAGGCCAAGGCATGCTCTTCAAGCTGCGTGGTTCGGTCGAGGGCAAGGAGCTGAATGAAGAGTTTTATCTGCCCAAGGACCAGGCCTTCGACTTTGCCCGCCACGCCACGCGCATTGCGCAAAAGTACGGCATGCCCAAGACCGCCAATATCGGCGCCATGCACAAGTACTACGACGAAATGTTTGAAGACGTGCGGGCCCAACTCGACGTCAAATCCGGCGACCCGGTCAAACCTGAACACCTGGGATAAGTGGGGCGAGCTTGCTCGCGATAGCGAACTTCATTCGCTACGCCACACAACCTTGCCACACGACCTGTAGAAGCGAGGCTTGCCCGCGAAGCTTTTAGCGTTTCAGATGGCCCCTTCGCGGACAAGCCTCGCTCCTGCAATTAGAACGCGCATTTCACCTGAGCCCCGCCCCAAGGCATACTTGCCACCCTCCGCACTCCAGAACCAAACCGCCCCATGCGCATCCACGTCAGTTTCATCGACCGCGTCGGTATCACCCAGGAAGTCCTGGCCCTGCTCGGTGGGCGCAATCTCAATCTGGATGCGGTGGAAATGGTGCCGCCCAACGTCTACATCGACGCCCCGACCTTGAGCCCGGCGGTGCTCGAAGAACTGCGCGATGCGCTGTTCAACGTGCGTGGCGTGCAAGCAGTGACGGTGGTCGACATCCTTCCCGGTCAACGCCGTCACTTGCAGCTCGATGCGCTGCTCGCCGCCATGACCGACCCGGTGCTGGCCCTGGACAGCGCCGGCAAGGTGCTGCTGGCCAACCCGGCACTGATTGCCCTGTACGGTCGCGAACCGGCGGGTGAAAGCATCAGCGAGCTGTTTGCCGACCCGGCGCTGCTCGACACCTTGCTGGAAAATGGCTTCCGTCTGCCGCTGCGCGAGATCACCGTCAACGGTCAAACCCTGCTGCTGGACGCCACACCGATCACCGACGCCGGCGCCCTGCTGACCCTGTATCAACCGAACCGCATCGGTGAACGCCTCTCGGCGCTGCACCACGATCACGCTGAAGGTTTCGATGCCCTGCTCGGCGAATCCCCTGCCATTCGTACGCTCAAGGCCCGCGCCCAGCGAGTCGCAGCCCTTGATGCACCGTTGCTGATCCAGGGTGAAACCGGCACCGGCAAAGAATTGGTAGCCCGTGCCTGTCACGCCATCAGCGCCCGCCACAGTTCGCCGTTCCTGGCCTTGAACTGCGCGGCACTGCCGGAAAACCTCGCCGAAAGCGAACTGTTCGGCTACGCCCCCGGCGCCTTCACCGGGGCGCAACGGGGCGGCAAGCCGGGGCTGATGGAGCTGGCCAACCAGGGCACGGTATTTCTCGACGAGATCGGTGAAATGTCACCGTATTTGCAGGCGAAACTGCTGCGTTTTCTCAACGACGGCAGCTTCCGTCGGGTTGGCGGCGATCGCGAAGTGAAGGTCAACGTGCGGATCCTCAGCGCGACCCATCGCGACCTGGAAAAAATGGTCAGCGAAGGCACTTTCCGCGAAGACCTGTTCTATCGCCTCAACGTGCTGAATGTCGAAGTCCCGCCCCTGCGCGAGCGCGGCCAGGACATTCTGCTGCTGGCGCGCTACTTCATGCAGCAGGCCTGCGCGCAGATCCAGCGTCCGGTCTGTCGCCTGGCCCCCGGCACTTACCCGGCGCTGCTGGGCAATCGCTGGCCAGGCAACGTACGGCAATTGCAGAACGTGATCTTCCGCGCCGCGGCGATTTGCGAAAGCAGCCTGGTGGACATCGGCGACCTCGACATCGCCGGCACCTCTGTGGCGCGCCAGAGCGACATCGAGGTCGACAGCCTCGAACAGGCCATGGAAGCGTTCGAGAAGGACCTGCTGGAAAAGCTCTACGTCAGCTACCCCTCGACCCGCCAACTGGCCAGCCGCCTGCAAACCTCCCACACCGCGATTGCCCATCGGTTGCGCAAGTACGGGATTCCCAATAAGCCGTGAGGCTTACTCGGTGATCGTTCCCACGCTCTGCGTGGGAATGCAGCCCGGGACGCTCCGCGTTCCAAGAGCGGACGCAGAGCGTCCATTGAGGCATTCCTTTGCTGCGCGTGGGAACGATCATGTCGCCTTCAAAACCATGCCAAAAAGCGACCTCCATCTGTACTGAAAGCGCTACAGTGGAACGATATCGATACACCCTCTCCCGATCAGCGCTGTGCAAGGCTTTGATCCACCTAGGCTTTTTTCTTTGCTTCAGGCTGTAGCGAATTCGCTACAGCCGCAGAAACACAACGGTTTACGAAAACATATAAGTTATTGTTTTTAAACATAAAAATAACATTGGCCGCCTTTTTGCTTAGTAACCTCCTATAAAGCAGGGTTTTTGCTCCTGCATTCCATCGCGTCCACCAGACGAGTCTGGCCCCCTTAGGAGTTTCCATGAGCGAGTTGCGTTTTACTGAAGATCACGAATGGCTGCGCACCGAAGCTGACGGCACCGTCACGGTCGGCATCACCGCTTTCGCACAGAACGCACTGGGCGACGTGGTTTTCGTACAACTGCCTGAGCTGCAGTCCTACGACAAAGGCGCAGAAGCCGCCACCGTGGAATCGGTAAAAGCGGCCAGCGGCGTGTACATGCCCCTGGACGGAGAAGTGGTCGAGACCAATCCGGCCCTCGATAGCAGCCCTGAACTGGTCAACGAAGATCCGCTGGGCGAAGGCTGGTTCTTCCGCTTCAAGCCCACCGACGCCTCGGCTGTCGGCCAACTGCTGGATCAAGACGCTTACGACCGCCTGATCAAAGCCGAAGCCTGAGGAGCGCCGACATGACTCAAGTCAATCTGACGACCGCCAACGAATTCATCACCCGCCACATCGGCCCGCGTGCAGGCGACGAGCAAGCCATGCTCAACAGCCTCGGTTTCGACTCCCTGGAAGCCCTGAGCGCCAGTGTCATTCCCGACAGCATCAAAGGCACCAGCATCCTCGGCCTTGAAGACGGCCTGAGCGAAGCCGATGCCCTGGCGTTGATCAAATCCATCGCCGGCAAAAACCAGCTGTTCAAGACCTACATCGGTCAGGGCTACTACGGCACTCACACGCCGTCACCGATCCTGCGCAACCTGCTGGAAAATCCGGCCTGGTACACCGCCTACACCCCATACCAGCCAGAAATTTCCCAGGGCCGTCTCGAAGCGCTGTTGAACTTCCAGACCCTGATCAGCGACCTGACCGGCCTGCCGATCGCCAACGCCTCGCTGCTGGACGAAGCCACCGCTGCTGCCGAAGCCATGACCTTCTGCAAACGCCTGAGCAAGAACAAAGGCAGCCACGCCTTCTTCGCCTCCGTTCATTGCCACCCACAAACCCTCGACGTTTTGCGCACCCGTGCCGAGCCTTTGGGCATCGACGTTGTGGTGGGCGACGAGCGTGAACTGACCGACGTGACGCCGTTCTTCGGCGCCTTGTTGCAATACCCAGCCAGCAACGGTGACGTGTTCGACTACCGTGAACTGACCGAGCGCTTCCACGCGGCGAATGCGCTGGTCGCGGTCGCAGCTGACCTGCTGGCCCTGACCGTGTTGACCCCGCCGGGCGAATTCGGCGCCGACGTAGCCATCGGCAGCGCGCAACGCTTCGGTGTGCCGCTGGGCTTCGGTGGCCCGCACGCGGCGTACTTCTCCACCAAGGATGCGTTCAAGCGCGACATGCCGGGCCGTCTGGTCGGCGTTTCCGTGGACCGTTTCGGCAAGCCGGCCCTGCGCCTGGCCATGCAGACCCGCGAGCAACATATCCGTCGCGAGAAAGCCACCAGCAACATCTGCACCGCCCAGGTGCTGTTGGCCAACATCGCCAGCATGTACGCCGTGTACCACGGCCCGAAAGGCCTGACGCAGATCGCCAATCGCATTCATCACCTGACCGCGATCCTCGCCAAAGGCTTGAGTGCACTGGGCCTGAGCGTCGAGCAAGCCAGCTTCTTCGACACCTTGACGATCAAAACCGGCGCACAAACGGCGGCCCTGCACGACAAGGCTCATGCGCAGAAGATCAACCTGCGCGTGGTCGATGCTGAGCGTCTGGGTCTGTCCCTCGACGAAACCAGCAGCCAGGCTGACGTCGAAACCCTGTGGAGCCTGCTGGCCGACGGCAAGGCCCTGCCGGACTTCGCTGCATTGGCCGCCTCGGTCCAAAGCACCCTCCCGGCCGCACTGGTTCGCCAATCGCCAATCCTCAGCCACCCGGTGTTCAACCGTTATCACTCCGAAACCGAGCTGATGCGCTACCTGCGCAAACTGGCGGACAAGGACCTGGCCCTGGATCGCACCATGATCCCGCTGGGTTCCTGCACCATGAAACTCAACGCCGCCAGCGAAATGATCCCGGTGACCTGGGCTGAATTCGGTGCCCTGCACCCGTTCGCTCCGGCCGAGCAAAGCGCCGGCTATCAGCAACTGACCGATGAACTGGAAGCGATGCTCTGCGCCGCCACCGGTTACGACTCGATCTCCCTGCAACCGAACGCCGGTTCCCAAGGTGAATACGCCGGTCTGTTGGCGATCCGTGCCTACCACCAGAGCCGTGGCGAAGACCGTCGCGACATCTGCCTGATCCCGTCGTCCGCCCACGGCACCAACCCGGCCACCGCGAACATGGCCGGCATGCGTGTGGTTGTGACCGCGTGCGATGCCCGCGGCAACGTCGACATCGAAGACCTGCGCGCCAAGGCCATCGAGCACCGCGAACACCTCGCCGCGCTGATGATCACCTACCCGTCGACCCACGGTGTGTTCGAAGAAGGCATCCGCGAAATCTGCGGCATCATTCACGACAACGGCGGCCAGGTGTATATCGATGGCGCGAACATGAACGCCATGGTCGGCCTCTGCGCACCGGGCAAGTTCGGCGGCGACGTATCGCACCTGAACCTGCACAAAACCTTCTGCATCCCACACGGCGGTGGCGGCCCGGGCGTCGGCCCGATTGGCGTCAAGTCGCACCTGACGCCGTTCCTGCCGGGCCACGCCCAGATGGAACGCAAGGAAGGCGCGGTCTGCGCGGCACCGTTCGGCAGCGCGAGCATTCTGCCGATCACCTGGATGTACATTCGTATGATGGGTGGCGCCGGCCTCAAGCGCGCTTCGCAATTGGCGATCCTGAATGCCAACTACATTTCCCGTCGCCTCGAAGAGCACTATCCAGTGCTGTACACCGGCAGCAACGGTCTGGTGGCGCACGAATGCATCCTCGACCTGCGTCCGCTGAAAGACAGCAGCGGCATCAGCGTCGATGACGTGGCCAAGCGCCTGATCGATTTCGGCTTCCACGCCCCGACCATGTCGTTCCCGGTGGCCGGCACGTTGATGATCGAGCCGACCGAAAGCGAATCCAAGGAAGAACTGGACCGCTTCTGCGACGCCATGATCCGCATCCGCGAAGAAATCCGCGCGGTGGAAAACGGCACGCTGGACAAGGATGACAACCCGCTGAAAAACGCCCCGCACACCGCTGCGGAAATCGTCGGCGAGTGGACTCACCCGTACAGCCGCGAGCAAGCCGTTTACCCGGTAGCGTCGCTGATCGAAGCCAAGTACTGGCCACCGGTCGGTCGCGTCGACAACGTGTTTGGCGATCGCAACCTGGTCTGCGCCTGCCCGTCGATCGAAAGCTACGCTTAAACCTGTACAACAATGATCGTTCCCACGCTCTGCGTGGGAACGCCTCTCGGGACGCTCCGCGTCCGCTTTGTGACGCAGAGCTTCACGGGCTGCATTCCCACGCGGGAGCATGGGAACGATCGATCTGTGTCGATCCTCATAACAAGAAACCGGAGAACAACCATGTCGTTAAGCGTGTTCGACCTGTTCAAAATTGGTATCGGCCCCTCCAGCTCCCACACCGTCGGCCCGATGCGTGCCGCTGCGCGCTTCGCCGAAGGTCTGCGCCGTGAAGGGCTGCTATCGGCAACTACCTGCGTCAAAGTCGAGCTCTACGGCTCGCTCGGCGCCACCGGCAAAGGCCACGGCAGCGACAAGGCCGTATTGCTGGGCCTGGAAGGCGAACACCCGGACACCGTGGACACCGAAACCGTCACCGCCCGCCTGCAAGAGATTCGCAGCAGCGGTCGCTTGAACCTGCTCGGTGAACACAGCATCGCGTTCAACGAGAAAGAACACCTGGCAATGATTCGCAAACCGTTGGCCTATCACCCCAACGGCATGATCTTTCGCGCGTTCGACGCGGCCGGCCTGCAAGTGCGCAGCCGCGAGTATTACTCGGTCGGTGGCGGGTTCGTGGTCGATGAAGACGCAGCGGGCGCCGACCGCATCGTCGAAGACGCCACGCCGCTGACCTTTCCGTTCAAAAGCGCCAAGGACCTGCTCGGTCACTGCAGCACCTACGGTTTATCGATCAGTCAGGTAATGCTGACCAACGAAAGCGCCTGGCGCCCGGAAGCGGAAACCCGCGCGGGGCTGCTGAAGATCTGGCAAGTGATGCAGGACTGCGTCGCCGCCGGTTGCCGCAACGAAGGCATCCTGCCCGGTGGGCTGAAGGTCAAACGGCGGGCGGCAGCGCTGCATCGGCAACTGTGCAAAAACCCGGAATCGTCGCTGCGCGATCCACTGTCGGTGCTGGACTGGGTCAACCTGTACGCCCTGGCGGTCAATGAAGAAAACGCCAACGGCGGACGCGTGGTCACTGCGCCCACCAATGGTGCAGCCGGCATTGTCCCGGCGGTGCTGCATTACTACATGCGCTTCATCCCCGGTGCCAACGAAGACGGCGTGGTGCGTTTTCTACTGACGGCCGCTGCAATCGGCATTCTGTACAAGGAAAACGCCTCGATCTCCGGCGCCGAAGTCGGCTGTCAGGGTGAAGTCGGCGTTGCCTGTTCCATGGCGGCCGGCGCTTTGTGCGAAGTGCTCGGCGGTACGGTGCAGCAGGTGGAAAACGCAGCCGAAATCGGCATGGAACACAACCTCGGCCTGACCTGCGACCCGATTGGCGGACTGGTGCAAGTGCCTTGCATCGAGCGCAACGCCATGGGTTCGGTCAAGGCCATCAATGCGGTGCGCATGGCCCTGCGCGGCGACGGTCAGCACTTCGTCTCCCTCGACAAGGTCATCCGCACCATGCGCCAGACCGGCGCCGACATGAAAAGCAAATACAAGGAAACCGCCCGTGGCGGTTTGGCGGTCAACATTATCGAGTGCTGATGCGCGCATCTGCACTATTTTCAGGAGCTGGATATGTCCACCGAACAACTATTGAAGACCCCGTTACACGCACTGCACCTCGAACTCGGCGCCCGCATGGTGCCTTTCGCCGGCTATGACATGCCGGTGCAATACCCGTTGGGCGTGATGAAAGAACACCAGCACACCCGTGATCAGGCCGGGCTGTTCGATGTGTCGCACATGGGCCAGATCCGCCTGACCGGCGCCAACGCCGCCAAAGCCCTGGAAACCCTGGTGCCGGTGGACATCATCGACCTGCCGGTGGGCATGCAGCGCTACGCGATGTTCACCGACGAGACCGGCGGCATCCTTGACGATCTGATGGTTGCCAACCTCGGTAACGACGAATTGTTCCTGGTGGTCAACGCCGCCTGCAAGGACCAGGACCTGGCGCATCTGCGCAAGCACATCGGCGATCAGTGCACCATCGAGCCGCTGTTCGAAGAGCGTGCCCTGCTCGCTCTGCAAGGCCCGGCTGCCGTCACTGTGCTCGCACGCCTGGCACCGGAAGTTGCGAAGATGACCTTCATGCAGTTCACCCGCGTGAAACTGTTGGGCGTGGACTGCTTTGTCAGCCGTTCGGGCTACACCGGTGAAGACGGTTACGAAATCTCCGTGCCGGCGGCCAACGCTGAAGCCCTGGCTCGCGCCCTGCTGGCCGAACCGGAAGTCGCGGCCATCGGCCTCGGCGCCCGCGATTCCCTGCGCCTGGAAGCCGGTCTGTGCCTGTACGGCCACGACATGAACACCGAAACCACGCCGATCGAAGCAAGCCTGCTGTGGGCCATCTCCAAGCCTCGACGTGCCGATGGCGCGCGGGCCGGCGGCTTCCCAGGCGCCGAAACAGTATTCGCCCAACAGCAAACCGGTGTCAGCCGCAAGCGCGTTGGCCTGCTGCCGCAGGAACGTACTCCGGTGCGTGAAGGTGCAGAGATCGTCAACGAAGCCGGCGAAATCATCGGCAGCGTTTGCAGCGGCGGCTTCGGTCCGACCCTGGGCGGTCCTTTGGCCATGGGTTACCTCGACAGCGCTTATACCGTTTTGGAAACGCCAGTTTGGGCCATTGTGCGTGGGAAAAAGGTGCCTTTGCTTGTAAGCAAAATGCCATTTGTTCCACAACGCTACTATCGTGGCTGATTGACTGTTTCTATAAGTAACGCGGTTGCGTTAACAGTGCACTAATCTGTAACGCAACCGCCATAAAATAGTGCATACCTTTCGTTTATGAACGTTACTTATAACAATCGAAAAGCAATGAACAACTCGATCGAATAAGCCCGCACTAGTGACCACTCTAATTGCCATCAACCTGAGGAAATCCGGGCCTTCGCGGGGCTTGTTTTTTCTCCCGTAGTTGGCGTAGAGTTTGATCACTGTGTTTGCATGGGTCGCTTGGAAATCGTGACCTGGGCAGTAGCCTACAAGTTAGCTACATCCCGTTCGACGTCTTCTTACTCTCCTGCAACCAGCCCCAGTACTCTTTCACGAGAAGGAGACTGTCATTCATTTTTGCGTCAAAGGAAATAAGAAATGTCCCAACGTCAGAGCGGTACCGTCAAGTGGTTTAACGACGAGAAAGGTTTTGGTTTTATCACTCCAGAAAGCGGTCCGGATCTGTTCGTGCATTTCCGCGCTATTCAGGGCAACGGCTTCAAGAGCCTGAAAGAAGGCCAGAAAGTGACGTTCGTTGCTGTGCAAGGCCAGAAAGGCATGCAGGCTGACGAAGTACAAGCAGAAGGCTAATCTTCTGTTACGAAAAAGCCCCTGATGCTGACATCAGGGGCTTTTTTGTGCGCGCAAATCCGTAAAATGGCTTCTTTTTTCCGTTCAGAGGCAGCCATGTCGAAACACCTGCTCAACCCCCAAGGCGACTTTCCCGCCGCAGGCCTGGGTCGTCGCCTGGCAGCGATGTTCTACGACTTCCTGCTGTGCACCGCGCTGCTGATCGTCACCAGCGGCATTTACAAGATGATCCAGATGGCGATCATCGGCGAAGACCGGATGCGCACCCTGACCGAGGCCGGCGCTCTGGACGGTGACCCACTGCTGTCGACGGTTCTGCTGTTTGTGCTGTTCGGCTTCTTCGCCAAGTTCTGGACCTGGTCGGGCCAGACCCTGGGCATGCAGGTGTGGTGCATCCGCGTACAAAACGCCGACGGCTCATCCATCAGCCTGTGGCAGGCGCTGCTGCGCTTTGTGGTGTCGATCGCGTCCTGGTTATGCCTCGGGCTGGGGTTCTTCTGGTCGCTGTTCGACAAACAGAAGCGCAGCTGGCACGACATCTATTCCAACACCCAGCTGGTGCGGATTCCGAAGAAGACCAAATAATCCTCAGATGCAAAAACGCCCCGATCAAACCGGGGCGCTTTTTTGGCTCACTGCCAACGAATCAGGCGTTACCCGCCAGCTTCATCCGCGCCGCCTGCGTGAAATCGAGCATGCGCTTCAACGGCCGAATCGCCTGCGGAATCAACGCCGGGTCGACGAAGATCTCGTTGGTCCCCTCCTTCAAGCTCTTCAGCGTGCGTTCAAGGGTGTTCATCGCCATCCACGGGCAATGCGCGCAACTGCGGCAAGCAGCGCCGTTACCGGCCGTTGGCGCTTCGATAAAGACCTTGTCCGGGCACAGCTGCTGCATCTTGTAGAAGATGCCGCGGTCGGTGGCAACGATCAGGGTCTTGTTCGGCAGGCTTTGCGCGGCAGCGATCAGCTGACTGGTGGAACCCACCGCATCGGCCAATTCGATCACCGCAGTCGGCGACTCCGGATGCACCAGAATGGCCGCGTCCGGGTACAGCGCTTTCATGTCTTCGAGCTGCTTGGCCTTGAACTCTTCGTGAACGATGCAGGCACCGTCCCACAGCAGCATGTCGGCGCCGGTCTTGCGCTGGATGTAGGTACCCAGGTGCTTGTCCGGGCCCCAGATGATGGTTTCGCCGTTATCCATCAGGCTTTCGACGATTTCCAGCGCGCAACTGGAAGTCACCACCCAATCCGCCCGGGCTTTGACTGCCGCCGAGGTGTTGGCATACACCACCACCGTGCGTTCCGGGTGCTGATCGCAGAACGCCGAGAACTCGTCCACCGGGCAACCCAGGTCCAGCGAGCAGGTCGCTTCCAGGGTCGGCATCAGCACACGTTTTTCAGGGTTGAGGATTTTCGCGGTTTCACCCATGAATTTCACACCGGCGACCACTACGGTCTTGGCCGGGTGAGCATTGCCGAAGCGGGCCATCTCCAGAGAGTCGGAGACGCAGCCACCGGTTTCTTCGGCCAGGGCCTGAATGACTGGATCGCAATAGAAGTGTGCAACCAGCACCGCGTCCTGAGCTTTGAGCTCGGCTGCGATGGCTGTGCGGTAATAAGCCTCTTCCTCGGCCGTCAGCGGCTTGGGCTGCTTGGCGTCGAGGTGGGCTTGAACCAGAAGGCGTTCGGAAATCTGCGTCATGTTCGCAAGACCTGCAGGCGCTTTCGCGCGAAAGTCGAGTATACACCCGGCTCCGGACCCTTCGGGGTACCGCCGGGAGAGTGAGTATTCATCAGGCACGGACAGCGTTGAAGCTGCGCAAGGCTACAGAATATCCGGCGGATGCAAAAGATGATTCTGACCTGCGTCACTCGGTGCGATCCCGGACCAGGACAACCTCAAATCGCGGGCAAAAAAAAACCCGGAAATCCTCACTTACGTGGGCCTTCCAGATTTTTTAAAATGGTGGGTCGTGTGGGATTCGAACCTACGACCAATTGGTTAAAAGCCAACTGCTCTACCAACTGAGCTAACGACCCGCTGTGTGGTGGCGCGTATAATACTGATTTTTAAGGACTATTCAACACCTAATTTGAAATAAATCAAAAATAAGGTGTCGGGTCGCTGATTCCGGCCGCCGCAAAGCCTTCTGCACGCAGACGGCAGCTGTCGCATTTACCGCAAGCACGGCCGTTATCGTCCGCCTGATAGCAGGAAACGGTCAGCCCGTAATCGACGCCAAGCTTCACGCCCGCCTGAACGATCTGCGCCTTGCTCAGGTTCTGCAGGGGCGCCTGGATACGGAAGCCATTCCCTTCTACACCGGCCTTGGTCGCCAGATTAGCCATGCGCTCGAAGGCCTCGATGAACTCGGGACGGCAATCCGGGTAACCGGAATAATCCACCGCGTTTACACCGATAAAGATGTCACGCGCACCCAGCACTTCGGCCCAACCCAACGCCAGGGACAGAAACACCGTGTTGCGCGCCGGCACATAGGTCACCGGAATGCCTTCGCTCGGCGCCTCCGGTACGTCGATGGAACTGTCGGTCAGGGCCGAGCCGCCGATACCGTTCAGGTTCAGGCCGATCACCTTGTGCTCGACCACACCCAAGTCGCGGGCAACACGCTCGGCGGCATGCAGTTCGGCACGGTGGCGCTGACCGTAATCGAAGCTCATGGTGTAGCAGCTATAGCCTTCGGCACGGGCCATGGCCACGACCGTCGCCGAGTCCAGGCCACCGGACAGCAGGATGACCGCACGTTTTTCAGCAGTGTTCAGTTGTTCAGTCATTTCAGCGCCCCGGCTCGTCATTCCAAAGATATTTATGCAGCTGCAATTGCAGACGCACAGGCAGATTGTCCGCCACCACCCAGTCCGCCAGATCACGTGCATTCAGGTCATGGTGGCTCGGCGAGAACAGGACTTCGCCGGCACGCTCGTTCAAACCGTATTGAATCAGCTTGGACACGGCCCAGTCATAGTCTTCCCGCGAGCAGATGACAAACTTCACCTGATCGTTGGGCGTGAGCAGTTCTATGTTCTCGTAGCGGTTGCGGTGGGCTTCTTTCGAACCCGGGGTTTTCAGGTCGACGACGCGACTGACCCGTGGATCGACCGCCGAGATGTCCAGCGCGCCACTGGTTTCCAGCGACACTTCGTAACCGGCGTCACACAACTGCTTGAGCAAGGGAATGGCATTGGGTTGCGCCAAGGGCTCACCGCCCGTGACACAGACGTAACGCGGGCGAAAACCGGCCACTTGCTCGAGGATGTCGTCAAGCGTGCGGAGGGTGCCGCCAGTGAACGCGTAGGCGCTGTCGCAGTATTGGCAACGCAATGGGCAACCGGTCAGGCGCACAAAAACAGTGGGCAGCCCGGCAGTCCGCGTTTCACCCTGCAACGAGTAGAAAACTTCGGTGATTCTCAATGTGTCTTGCATAGTCGCCACGGGCGTAACAGCTAAACAGGCTGTCCGCCTCCGTCAGGCACTTCAAGGAACCCCGCCAACGCGCAGATCCCAAAAAGCGTGTTTCATAAAAAGGGCATGAATTCTAACGAAAAAACCCGCGACAAGCGCGGGTTTCTTCAAAACGGGCTAAACAGGCTTACATGCGCTGCAAGTCCCGTTGCGCCAGCTGAGCGGCGGAAGTGCCCGGATATTGGGACACGACCTGTTGCAGAATGCCTTTGACCCGGTCGGTATGACCGAGACGACGCTCTACATCAGCGAGCTTGTATAGCGAATCAGGCACTTTGGGGTGCTTGGGGTACAACTGCGAAACCTTGGCAAATGCCTGACCTGCACCTTGCAGATCGCCTTTGGCCAGGTTCACTTCACCCAACCAGTACTGGGCATTGCCCGCGTATTGGCTGTTCGGGTATTTGCGCAGGAATGCGGCGAAAGCCTGGCTGGCCTTGTCGAAATCCTTGGCTTTGATCAGGTCGAAGGCTGCATCGTAATACAGTTTTTCCTTCGCCGGGTCAGCCGGTTCGCCACCCGCGGCCGGGGCTTGAGCGGCAGCCGCTCCCGCACCTGCGCCGGCTGCTGCACCGGAGGCATTCAAATTGCCACCAGTGGAAGAATTATCAGGAGTCGCGGCTGGTGCAACGCCGGTTCCTATGCGCCGATCAAGATCCTGATATCGCTCCAGGTTCTCTTGCTTCATGCGCGCTACATCATTTTGCAGAACTTCGATGATGCCTTGTTGGCGGGAGATCTGCTCCTGCATCGATTGCAGTTGGTTGAACAGCTCGCCCTGTGCCGAGACAGGGGCCGAAACCCCTCCCCCGGCATAGGCGCCGTTCGTACCGTAACCCGCAGGCGGATAACTGCTCCCGCTATTGTTATAGCCGGAGTTGTCCTCGACCACAGGAACCGCAGCCCACACCGCAAGCGGTGCGAGACTGAGAGCCAAAACAGTTACAGCACGACGGCACGTTCGCATGACGAATTACTTACGCAGTTCGACGCGACGGTTTTGAGCCCAGGACTGCTCGTCGTTGCCGGTAGCAACTGGACGCTCTTCGCCGTAGGAAACCAGTTCCAGCTGAGCTGGGGAAACACCTTGCAGTACCAGGTAGCGCTGAACGGCTTTCGCACGACGCTCGCCCAGTGCCATGTTGTACTCACGAGTACCACGTTCGTCGGTGTTGCCTTCCAGAACAACGCGAGCGCCGTTTGCTTTCAGGTCTTTGGCGTGAACGTCCAGAGCGCGCATGGCTTCTGGCTTCAGGTCCGAGCTGTCGTATTCGAAGTAGAAGGTGGTGATTGCGCGCAGAGCAGCTTCTTCGCTCAGGGAGCCGTCAACTGCACCAGTGTTAGCGCCGTAACCAGCGTTTGGATCTACAGCGCCTTCACCGGCGTTGTCGCCGCCTTTGGACGAGCAACCTACAGCTACAGCCATGGCCAGAGCCAGCGCAGCAAATTTACCAAACTTCAGCATTTCCATCGTGAAACTCCTAATGAACCCCAGTGTGTTAAGTAAAACGTATAGCGCCGCGTCAGTTCAGGTAAGGGGACCAGGACGGTTCTCTGACTTCGCCTTGTGCGGTAGGAAGCGGGAGCCTCACGCGTCCATTAATGGACACGAGCATCAAGACTCCCCGGCCCTGCTGGCGGGTGGCGTAGATTACCATGGTGCCGTTGGGCGCAACAGTAGGAGACTCGTCCAGAGTGCTATCAGTGAGGATCTTTACACTACCGCGCTGCAAATCCTGAGCCGCCACCTTGAAGTTGGTGAAACCGTCCTGGCGGTGAATCATCACCAGGGTCTTTTCATCGGCCGACAGTTTAGGGTTGGCGTTGTAGTTACCGATGAAGGTCACACGCTCCGCACCACCACCGCCTGCGCTGGTTTTATAGATCTGAGGCTTGCCACCACGGTCAGAGGTGAAGTAGATGGTCGAACCATCCTTACCCCAGAACGGTTCGGTGTTGATGCCAGGACCATTGGTGACACGGGTGATCTGACGCGAACCCAGGTTCATCACGTAGATGTCCGGGTTACCGTCTTTCGACAACACGAATGCCAGGCGATTGCCATCCGGCGACCAGGCTGGCGCGCCATTCAGGCCTTCGAAGTTGGTGATCTGCTCACGGCGACCAGTGTCGATGTTCTGCATGAAAATGCGCGGACGCTTCTGCTCGAACGACACGTAGGCAATGCGCTTGCCATCCGGTGCGAAACGCGGCGACAGGATTGGCTCGCGCGATTGCAGCAGCGTCACGGCACGGGCACCGTCGTAGTCCGAACGTTGCAGTGTGTAGCGAGTGTTCTTCTCGGAGAAACGCTCGGCCGTCACGTACAGCAGACGCGTCGAGAACGCACCTTTGATACCGGTGAGTTTTTCGAACGACTGGTCGGAGATGTAGTGCGCCATGTCGCGCAGTTGATCGACGCCGCCCGACACGCTGCCGGTCAGCACTTGCTGCTCGGTGGCGACGTTGAACAGTGCGTACTGCACCTGCAGGCGACCGCCCGCCGGAACAATGCTGCCAACCATGACGTACTGGGCACCCACCGCCTTGAAGTCACGGTAGATGATTTCGCTGGCCTGGCTTGGCTGGCTGATCATGTTCTGCTTTGGAATCGGCGCGTAGTAACCCGAATTGCGCAGGTCGTTACCGATAATCTCAGCCATGTCGTCCGGCAGCACGCTACCGCCCTGGAAGCCGAAAGGCACAACGGCAATTGGAGTTGCCTGGGAGCTGCCACTGCTGACCAGGATATTTTTTTCATCTGCCGTGGCCAGTCCTGCAAAGCAGAACATGACTACAAGCAGTCCTCGAAGAAGGTTTCTCACAAGGCTAGATCCTCAGGTGTGAATGTCATCTTGAATGAACGATAGGGTGCGAAATCAGCTGGCTTCAGACCCTGCATTTCGGTCAATCGACCAATATTTTTTACAGCCGCGACTGCAGAACTGTCGAACGGCGCGTCACCGCTGGAATGAGCAACCGAAACACCGGAGATCGTTCCGTCAGGGAGCATGTTGATTTGCAGAATCACCTTCATGCCCTTGCGGGCCGACGGTGGCTGCGCCCAACCTTCAGATGCTCGCGAACGAATCAGATCATCAAAGTTGCCCGCGGTTTCATCGCCTTGCTCATCCGCCAAAGCCTGCTGACGCTCGGTCTTATCGGACAGCAAGTCAGCCAGAGCCTGAGCCTTCTTGTCCTCTACCGATTTGCGAGCCGCATCCTGCGCTTTCTTCTTCGCGGCATCGGCAGTCGCTTTCTTCTTCGCGTCTTCGGCGATTTTCTTCTTCGCCTCTTCCGCTTCAGCTTTCTTCTTGGCGTCTTCCGCGGCTTTCTTCTTCGCGTCTTCGACGATCTTTTTCTTCGCTTCTTCAGCGGCCGCTTTCTTGGCCTCTTCTTCAGCCGCTTTTTTGGCTTCTTCTTCGGCTTTCTTCTTGGCTATATCAGCCAATTGTTTCTCTTCGGCCTTTTTGGCTTCGGCGGTCTTCTTCGCTTCGTCGGCTTTCTTGGCTTCATCAGCCTTTTTCGCCTCTTCCGCTTTCTTCGACTCGTCGGCCTTCTTGGCTTCCTCGGCCTTTTGAGCCGCTTCTTCTTTCTTTTGTTCCGCAGCCTTCACCGCTTCCTGCTCGACCTTCTTCTGTTCCATCTGCTCGACTTCGGTCTGACGCGCAGCAGATTTCTGCGCCTCACCCGCGATCTTCTGATTGGTCTGGGTGGTCGCCCGACTTTTCGATTTCAGCTGGTACAGGGTTGCCTGGACAATCGGCTTGGCCGGCGGCAGCTCCGGTGTGAAGGCGAAACTGACGAACAGCATGCCGAACACCAGCACGTGCAAGACAATCGCCCAGACACTAGGCCAGAAGTAGCTTTCCGAGGCGGACGGCTCTCGCAGTTGCTGCATCAGGGCGCCTCGGTAATCAAGCCAACATTACCGACCCCGGCCTTCTGCAACCCGCCCATGGCGCCCATGACGGCGCCATAATCGACGGTTTTGTCGCCACGAATGAACACCTGCGTGCGCTTACCGTTACCGTTGCCAACGCGAATGATCTTGGTCACGGCGTCGGTCATTTGCGGCAAGGTCATGGCCTTGTCCTGCTGCTTTTCGGTGTCGACTTCGCTGCCAAGGTTCCAGTAGTAGGTCTTGTCAGCCTTGATCGAAATGGTCAGGACCTGAGTGTTGTTGTCCTGCGGCAAGGCTTCGCTGGAAACCTTGGGCAGATCAACTTTCACGCCCTGATTGAGCATCGGCGCGGTCACCATGAAGATGACCAGCAGTACCAGCATCACGTCGATGTAAGGCACCACGTTCATCTCGGCAACCGGCTTGCGCTTTTTGCGAGCTCGAGCGATTAAAGCCATTGGAAATTACCTGCTTATTCTTCGCTGGTGTGCACTTTGCGGTGCAGGATCGCCTGGAATTCGTCGGCGAAGGTGTAATAGCGGCCCAGCAGGGTTTCGCTGCGGGCAGCAAAACGGTTGTAGGCGATAACGGCCGGGATGGCGGCGAACAGACCGATCGCAGTAGCAACCAGTGCTTCGGCGATACCTGGAGCCACAGTGGCCAGGGTCGCTTGCTGGGCGGTCGCCAGACCACGGAAGGAGTTCATGATGCCCCAGACTGTACCGAACAGACCGATGTACGGGCTGACGGAACCGACGGTGGCGAGGAACGGCAGGCTCTGCTCGAGCTTCTCTTCCTCACGGGAGATGGCTACGCGCATGGCACGCGCCACGCCTTCCATGACCGCTTCCGGATCAACGCCCGACTGCTGGCGCAGACGGGAGAATTCCTTGAAGCCGGCACGGAAGATCTGCTCGACGCCGGAATCCGGATCAGGGTTGCTGCCGGCCTGACGGTAGAGTTTGGACAGGTCGATACCGGACCAGAAGCGCTCTTCAAAGCTCTCCAGGGCACGTCGACCGGCGCGCAGCAAGTTGCTGCGCTGAAAGATCATGATCCACGAGGTCACCGATGCGGCTACCAGGATCAGCATTACCAGTTGCACCACGACACTGGCATTGCTGACCAGGCTCCACATGGAGGAATGGTCGACGACGTTAGCTTCCACGCTTTATCTCCTGCTTTAAGTGTGTACCCGCGCCGCTCACGTCGGCAAAGGCCGCACGTAGAGCTTCGGGAATGGCCCGGGGTTTCAAACTGTTAGTGCGCACACAGGCCACCAGAAACTGCCCTTCGCAGAGCAGCACGTTATCCGTAGCCCGCCTGACCTGCTGTTTGAAGC
This sequence comes from Pseudomonas sp. P1_A1, assembly GCF_056406935.1. NCBI lineage: Bacteria > Pseudomonadati > Pseudomonadota > Gammaproteobacteria > Pseudomonadales > Pseudomonadaceae > Pseudomonas > Pseudomonas sp. P1_A1. The sequence goes on from NZ_JBFTZE010000007.1 coordinate 152,628, forward strand.
GCAGGCTGACCCGGTTCAATTCAATTACTTCGGCGCTTACCAGCAGCTCGTCGTCCAGTCGCGCCGGCGCGTGGTAACGCGCTTCGCTGGAATGCACGACGAACAACAGGTCCTCCCCTGCCAGCGCCGACTGGGCAAAGCCCAGCTCCCGGAGCCGCTCGGTTCGAGCCCGTTCCATAAACTTGAGGTAATTGACGTAATACACGATGCCGCCCGCATCGGTGTCCTCGTAATAAACGCGACAACGATGTGCGAACGGCTCAAGCCCGTTTTGCGCGCGCATACTCTAGTGCTTACTCCTCAGGTTGCCAATCCGGCCAGGCAACTGTTTTTCATTGATTCGCGGCTTTCTGGCGAAAGTACCGTCCTGGGACAGCACAAACCCCGAATAAATCAGCGCGCAAAGGTGATTAATCGTCCACGGCATCGAGGAACTCGTCTACCACGGGCATCTCGCCCAATCGTGACGGAATGTTTAAGCCGAAGTGCAAATACGCATGCCGGGTCACTACCCGCCCCCGCGGCGTGCGCATGATATAGCCCTGCTGGATCAGGTACGGCTCCAGCACGTCTTCAATAGTGTGGCGTTCTTCGCTGATCGCAGCGGCCAGACTGTCCACCCCCACCGGCCCACCGTCGAACTTCTCGATCATGGTCAACAGCAGGCGTCGGTCCTGATGGTCGAAGCCACGCTCATCGACATCCAGCAGGTTCAAGGCCAGGTCGGCGATCGGTTTGGTGATGTGGCCCTTGGCACGAACCTCGGCGAAATCCCGGACCCGGCGCAACAAGCGGTTGGCGATTCGCGGTGTGCCACGGGCACGCCGGGCGATTTCAAAGGCGCCTTCCGGATCCAGCGGCAAACCGAGAATGTTCGCCGAACGGCTGACAATCGTTGCCAGGTCGGCGGTGCTGTAGAACTCCAGGCGCTGGACGATCCCGAAACGGTCGCGCAACGGGTTGGTCAACATACCGGCACGGGTGGTGGCGCCAACCAGGGTAAACGGTGGCAGATCGAGCTTGATCGAACGCGCGGCCGGCCCTTCGCCGATCATGATGTCGAGCTGGAAATCTTCCATCGCCGGGTACAGCACTTCTTCGACGATCGGCGACAACCGATGGATCTCGTCGATGAACAGCACGTCATGGGGCTCAAGGTTGGTCAGCAATGCAGCCAGATCACCAGGACGCTCGAGGACCGGCCCCGAGGTACTTTTGATCGACACGCCCATTTCCTGGGCAATGATGTTGGCCAGGGTGGTTTTACCCAGGCCCGGCGGGCCGAAAATCAGGGTGTGATCCAGCGATTCATTGCGCCCGCGCGCGGCCTGGATGAACAACTCCATTTGCTCGCGAACGGTCGGCTGGCCAATGTATTCGGCCAGGCTGACGGGACGAATCGCGCGGTCCTGGACTTCTTCGCGCTCACGGGGGCCACCCGTAGCGGCGATCAGACGATCAGCTTCAATCACTTAGATCATTCCCTTCAGGGCACGACGAATCATGTCTTCACTGCTCAAACCCTTCTCCTTGATCGCGGAAATCGCCTTGCTGGCTTCCTGCGGCTTGTAGCCCAGGGAAATCAGCGCGCTGACCGCGTCATTTTCGGCGGCAGCGACTTGTTGCGCTGGCGCATCCGGCTGGTTCGGCACCAACGCAAACATGCTCGGTACGGTTTCCCAGGCCTTGAAGCGATCCTTGAGTTCCACCAGCAAACGCTCGGCAGTCTTCTTGCCCACCCCCGGCACCTTGGTCAGCGCCGAGGTGTCCTGGGACTGCACGCAACGGATCAACTCGTCGACTTCCAGGCTCGACATCAGGGCCAGCGCCAGTTTCGGCCCTACCCCATTGAGACGGATCAGTTCGCGAAAAAAGTCTCGCTCACGCTTGCCGAAGAAGCCATAGAGTAACTGCGCGTCTTCGCGTACGACCAAATGGGTGTGCAAGGTCAGCGGTTCACCGACCGACGGCAAGCGATAAAGCGTGGTCATGGGCACTTCCAGCTCATACCCCAGACCGTTTACATCCAGAATCAGGTGCGGCGGCTGTTTCTCAGCCAAAGTGCCGCGCAAGCGTCCAATCACGTTTCAGATCCTTGAGCGTTGGCCAGATCAGTGCTGGCGACTGACAGAACAAGGGTTTTGCACCGACAACACAGGCGCAAAACCCTCATCCCACAAAAAATGATTGCTGATGCTATCAGAGACGCAGGCGCCCGCCACGACTGCGTGCCGCGCCCAGGCCATGAGGCAACAGGCTGGAACGGGTGTGAGCGTGGCAAATCGCGATGGCCAGGGCATCCGAGGCATCGATTTGCGGCTTGCTGGTCAGTTTCAGCATGTGCATGACCATCATTTGCACTTGTTCTTTATTGGCGGCGCCGGTGCCGACCACGGCCTGCTTGACCTGGGTTGCGGTGTACTCGGCAATTTCCAGGCTCTCTTCGGCGCCGGCGACAATCGCCGCGCCACGGGCCTGCCCCAGTTTCAGCGCGGAGTCGGCATTGCGCGCCATGAACACCTTCTCGATGCCCATGGTGACCGGGCCATAAGTCTGAATGATTTCACGCACGCCGCGATAGACGATCTGCAGACGCTCATGCAACTCGCCAGCACCGGTGCGGATACAGCCCGATGCCACGTAAACACAACCACGGCCAGTATCGCGAACAATGCCGTAACCGGTGATACGCGAGCCGGGGTCGATACCAAGAATTAAAGTCATAACGCCTGCGAAGCTAGTGCGAATATCTGAGAGTAACCGTAGGAGCTGCCGAAGGCTCGGGCCGCGTTCGGACGATCTTTAAAATAAATAGCTGAAAATCAAAAGATCGCAGGCTTCGCCAGCGCCTGCAGGGCTGATGAAGGCTGCGATCTTTATAAAGGCATCAACCGAGCTGTGCGGCCACCGCCTCTGGAATGTCCGCGTTGGAATACACGTTCTGCACGTCATCCAGGTCTTCGAGCATGTCGATCAGCTTGAGAACCTTCTCGGCGCCTTCCAGATCCAGTTCGGCACTGGTGGTCGGCAACATGACGATTTCCGCATCGCTGCCCTTGAAGCCTGCGGCCTCCAAGGCGTTGCGCACGGAATAGAAACCAGCGAACGAGGTGAACACGTCGATGGAGCCGTCCTCGTTGGTCACCACGTCATCGGCGTCGGCTTCCATGGCTGCTTCCATCAGCGCGTCTTCATCAACCCCCGGCGCGAAGGAAATCTGCCCTTTGCGTTCGAACAGATAAGCCACCGAGCCGTCGGTACCGAGGTTACCGCCGCACTTGCTGAACGCATGGCGAACAGCGGCTGCGGTACGGTTGCGGTTGTCGGTCATGCATTCGACCATCACCGCCACGCCACCCGGGCCATAGCCTTCGTAGGTCAGCTCGACCATGTCATCGGTATCGGCAGCGCCGGCACCACGGGCCACCGCGCGGTCGATGATGTCACGGCTCATGTTCGCACCCAGCGCTTTATCCAGCGCCAGACGCAGACGCGGGTTGGAGCCCGGATCAGCGCCGCCCTGACGGGCAGCGACCGTCAGCTCACGAATCCACTTGGTGAAAATCTTGCCCTTCTTGGCATCCTGACGTTCTTTGCGGTGCTTGATGTTCGCCCACTTGGAATGACCCGCCATAACTCGCTCCGAATTTCTCTTTGAAACATCGCCCGCCACACAGGGAGTGTCGGCCAGCAACAAAAAAATCTCGACCTAAAGAAAAGGCGCATCCCACAGGATGCGCCTTTGCGGTCAGCCTTACTCTGCCTTTGGCGTTTCGCGCAGACGAATGTGCAGTTCACGCAACGCCTTGGCATCTACCACGCCCGGAGCCTGCGTCATCACGTCGGCAGCACTCTGGGTTTTCGGGAAGGCAATCACTTCACGGATCGACTGGGCGCCGGTCATCAGCATCACCAGACGGTCCAGACCGAAGGCCAGACCACCGTGCGGCGGCGCGCCGTATTTCAGGGCGTCGAGCAGGAAGCCGAATTTCTCTTCCTGTTCCGCTTCGTTGATACCCAACAGACGGAACACCGACTGTTGCATTTCCTTGCGGTGGATACGGATCGAACCGCCACCCAGCTCGGTGCCGTTCAGGACCATGTCGTAGGCACGGGACAAAGCGCCAGCCGGGTTGGCTTCCAGCTCTTCAGGAGTGCACTTCGGCGCGGTGAACGGGTGGTGCAAGGCGCTGAAGCTGCCGTCGTCGTTCTCTTCGAACATCGGGAAGTCGACGACCCACATTGGCGCCCACTTGCAGGTCAGCAGCTCGAGGTCATGACCCAGCTTGATCCGCAGCGCGCCCAGGGCTTCGCTGACGATCTTGGCTTTGTCGGCGCCAAAGAACACGATGTCACCATCGACCGCACCCACGCGATCGAGGATCACGTTCAGGTTGGCTTCCGGGATGTTTTTCACGATCGGCGACTGCAGACCTTCAACACCGGCAGCACGCTCGTTAACCTTGATGTACGCCAGGCCCTTGGCACCGTAGATGCCGACGAACTTGGTGTAATCGTCGATCTGCTTGCGCGGCATGCTCGCCCCGCCTGGAACGCGCAAGGCGGCGATACGGCATTTCGGGTCATTGGCCGGGCCACTGAATACCTTGAAATCGACTTCCTTGAGCTGATCGGCAACATCCACCAGTTCCAGCGGGTTACGCAGGTCTGGCTTGTCGGAACCGTAGCGGCGCATGGCCTCTTCGAAGGTCATGTGCGGGAATTCGCCGAATTCCAGACCCAGCACTTCCTTGAACAGGTTGCGGATCATGCCTTCGGTCAGGCCCATGATGTCTTTTTCATCGAGGAAGCTGGTCTCGATGTCGATCTGAGTGAATTCCGGCTGGCGATCAGCCCGCAGGTCTTCGTCGCGGAAGCACTTGGCGATCTGGTAGTAACGGTCGAAGCCGGCCACCATCAACAGCTGCTTGAACAGCTGAGGCGATTGCGGCAAGGCGAAGAACGAACCGGCGTGAGTACGGCTCGGCACCAGATAGTCACGCGCGCCTTCCGGCGTTGCACGGGTCAGGATCGGCGTCTCGACGTCGAGGAAACCGTTCTCGTCCAGATAGCGGCGGATGCTGGTAGTCATGCGCGAACGCAGACGCAGCTTCTCGGCCATTTCAGGGCGACGCAGATCAAGGAAGCGATAACGCAGGCGGGTTTCTTCGCCAACGTCGGAGAACTCGTTCAACGGGAACGGCGGGGTTTCCGATTCGTTCAGCACTTCCAGCTCGTAGCCCAGGACCTCGATCATGCCCGACGCCATGTTGGCGTTGGTTGCACCGGCCGGACGCAGGCGAACCTTGCCGGTGATCTTCACGACGTACTCGCTGCGCACGCGATCGGCGGCGGCGAAGCTCTCTGCACGGTCCGGATCGAACACCACCTGGGCCAGACCGTCACGATCACGGATATCGAGGAAAATCACCCCGCCATGGTCACGGCGACGGTGAACCCATCCGCAAAGGGTAATTTCCTGGCCTTCCAGGCTTTCGTTCAGTTGGCCGCAATAATGGCTGCGCATCATGGTAGTGGTTTCACTTCTCGTAATTCGAAATTCGGGTGGAGGTCTTGCCGCACCACCGCACTTGAATAAGGTGCCAGATGATGCAAGAGCTCGCGCGTGTCGTTCAACCCGGGCGCTAGACCCTAGTCAGCTTTGTCGCCACCGGCCAGATTTTTCTTGGAACCGGTCTTGAAGTCGGTTTCGTACCAGCCGGTGCCACTGAGGCGGAAACCGGGCATGGACAGCATCTTTTTAAGCTCTGGCGCCTGGCAGGCAGGGCAGTCGACCAGCGGTGCTGCGCTGATCTTTTGAATGGCTTCCAACTGATGACCACAGGAAGCACATTGGTAATCGTACATCGGCATGGGGGTTGTCTCGGCGATCAGATTGCTACCGCGCATGCAGGGCTTTGCGGCAAAGAGCGGGATTATATCCATTAAATGCAGCCTGTGCAGCCGTAAGACTGCACAGACCGACACTCGACTCATTCAGCTGCTCTCGCTAAGCCATGACGGGGCAACCGCCCTCCTTCAGGCTGTGCACGACGCAGACAACCCGCACCAGTCCCGTGAAGTTCTTCACCCCGCCATGGCGCAAGTGCACCTCGCGATCCACATGGGACAACAGCGCACTGACCGAGCAGCAATTGACCTTGGCCATGTCGCCCAAAATATCCCAATAGACCTGTTCAAGCCGCAAACAGGTCGCAAAACCATTCAAACGCACCGACCGGGATAAGGGCTGGGCCAGCCCCATATCGAATTCGCCGACAAGTGAATCAATCCTTATATCCTTGAGTGGACCGATCCTCCCCTCGCCTTGTCTATCTTCATGAACCATACCGTTGACACTCCTTTGTCATCCTTGCTGCTTGTAAAGGCCATATTCCGTTTCCTTATAAAAGCGCAGGCGCTACGGTATATCCAGATGACTTTATGACCATCAATGTAGGATAAGCCAACAACGAAGGGGCGATCATGGAGCTCGTCCTAGGCCGGACGATTTCCTACGAAAACTGACGCAACATCACTCAACGAAAAGGCGAAAGATCCGAGAAACACAGCGCACGAATAACACTCGGCAGCGTCATCCGCGCGCCATGCCAATGGAAGCGCCGTCGGACCGCCTGATTTGAGTAGCCGCAGGCTTTGCTGTTAAATAGGCAGTGTGTCGCTACCACCTATTTTCCGGGGGCTGCGCATAGGCTGATATCAGGTACGTGCCCAACGCCTCTTATTGTTCTGAAGCGAACCGTGCTCTATCAGCTCTTCCTTGTGATCCGTCTTAACGTGAGTTAATCAAAATGTTGAAAATCGTCCACCTGCTAATGGGCGCAGCAGCCCTGCTGCTGTCCTTCATCCCTAGCCTGCGATCCGAAGCGGTACCTTACCTGCAACAACCCGATGCGCTTTACCTGGCCTTTTTCGGCCTGCTCAACCTCACCCTTGCGCCTGTTATCCCTTACTGGAACAAAGGCCCGCGTCATCAATTGCAAAACCTGGTCAGCGCCTTGCTGGTTCTGGCTGTCGTACTGCAAACCCTGACGCTGATCGCCCCGATGCCTGTCATCGCCGGTCAACCTGCCGTTCTGTTCAGCCTGGTCGCTGCCCTGATCGCCGTATTCCTGCACCTGGCCATCAGCTTCTACAAATCTTCACCGGCCGCCGCCGCGCCAAGCTATGACATGAGCAACCGCGATACTGGCACCGTCAAATGGTTCAACACCTCCAAAGGCTTCGGCTTTATTTCCCGCGACTCCGGCGATGATATTTTCGTGCATTTCCGGGCGATTCGCGGTGAAGGCCACCGCGTTCTGGTGGAAGGCCAGCGCGTGGAGTTCTCTGTCATGAATCGTGACAAAGGCCTGCAAGCTGAAGACGTGATCGCCGCACTGCCGCGCCGCTGATTCAAGGCTAAAAAAAACCGCGAACAGTTCAGACTGTTCGCGGTTTTTTTATGCCCAGCATTTCAGTAATGCGGCGGTGGCGCCTCTTCTTCGAAGGATTCGAACTGGCCGACCATTTCCTCCTGCCGCTTGAGCATCGCTGTCATTTGCAGCTGCAGACGCTCGACCACCCGCTGCTGCGCCACCAGCACATCATTCAATGCCTGGATGGTGTCATCCTGAAACGCCAGCCGGCTTTCCAGATCGGTAACGCGGTCGTCCAGGCTCATGATTCAGCCCTCCAGAAACTTGAAATCGTCGGTCAATACCAGACGCAGTCGCTCGCGAATCATCGCGATCTGCTCTGAACTGTATGGCTTGGCCTCCTGTTTGCCCCAGATCGGGGCTGGCCAGGCGGCGTCCTCACGCTTGCGCACAATCACATGCATGTGCAACTGATTGACGACGTTACCCAAGGCCGCGACGTTCAACTTGTCCGCGTCGAAAGAGTCCTTGAGGATTTCCGCCAGCTCAGTCGTTTCTCGCCACAGCTGCTGTTGATCTGCGCCATCCAGCTGAAATATTTCACTGATATCCTCGCGGCGTGGCACGAGGATGAACCAGGGGTAATTCGAATCATTGGACAGCAGTAACCGGCAGAGCGGGAAATCGCCGATTGGCAACGTGTCTTGTTGAAGTCGTGGATCTAAAGCAAACACAGCGCACACTCCCCTCTGGTCATCTTTTTTCAGCTTAGCGCCCCCACCGAAAGACGGCGTACCAAGCGACAGGACGGCAGCATACCTGCGAACGCCACACGCTTCACGACGAACTGCCGCCAGCACCGTCCTGCGGGCGCTCCGTGATGCGCCATTTTGATTCGGGACGCACCATGACAGAACCGGCCGCCAGGGAAAAAACACCGAAATACCCCATAAACAACGCACTGTTCGCCCCCACGGCAAAGCCACCATGTGTGAATTCAGTACAGGAATAAAATTTTTTGCACCAAAACCGCACAACACGTCTACGCTCAGTGCGTCAGCATCCGCCAATTACTCACTGGCGGGGTGAACCGGTAACGTTTTTGGTTGTCACCCCCGCAGCTTCGATGTGGTAACCACGATGCAAAGCATGGCGTCAAGCCTAAGAAAACGAGCTTGAACCCCCGGTTTTATGAGGTTTTTACAGCAACAGGCAGGCTTTCTGAAAAAAACAGCAACAGAATTCTGGTTTGTGCACGCTTGTTGCATTAACACCCGTATCGTCTATAAGCGCTCCGCTGGAAGTGGAAGCCTGAAGACCAATAAAAACAGTGGCAGGGTTGCCCGATGGAGATTCAAGTGCAGGACCAGGGACTCTTTTTTACCGATGCTCAAGCCCTGGAAAACAGCGCTGAAGTTGTCAGTCCGATTGTGTCGGGATTGTGAATTTGCGACATTGATCAAGCCATTTGCGACAGGGTCGTAAAGAAGCTGAAAGGTTAGATGCGCAAGTATCGCCAATAGGGTCGGCGTGATATAAGTTTGCGCCGACACAAAAAGAAAGAGCCGCCCAGATAATAAATCAGGTGGGACGGCAGTACTCTTCTAAAAACCAAAGGAGCAAATCACGATGCGCGTGATGAAGTGGAGCATGATCGCACTGGCAGTTGCAGCAGCAGCCAGTACACAGTTGGCAGTAGCCGCACCTTTCGTAAGCGACCAGGCAGAAGCCAAAGGTTTTGTTGAAGACAGCAAGCTCGACTTGCTGGTTCGCAACTACTACTACAACCGTAACAAGAAAGACGGCGCAACCGACGACAAAGACTGGACCCAGGGCATCCAGGGCATGTACAGCTCGGGCTACACCCAAGGTCTGATCGGTGTTGGCGTTGAAGCTTGGGGTCAACTGGCCATTAAGCTGGACGGTTCCGACAAATATGGTGGTACCGGCAACATGCCCGTGGGCAATGATGGCGAGGTCGAAAACAACCAGGGCAAAGCCGGCGCTGCCGCCAAGTTCCGCATCTCCAAGACTGAGCTGAAAATCGGCGACATGCAGCCAAGCACCTCTCCGGTGTTCGCTGTTGGCGGCTCCCGTATCCTTCACCAAACTGCCAGCGGTATCCAACTGCAGAGCAGCGAAGTCAAAGACCTTGACCTCGAAGCCGGTCACTTCTACTCGGCAACCAGCCAGGACAGCAACGCCCGTAACGGCGACCTGTGGGCTACTTACGCTGGCGTGAAAGCCAACTCCATCGACTACTTCGGCGGCAAGTACGGCATTACCCCAGATCTGAGCGTTTCGCTCTACGGTGCCAAGCTCGAAGACGTCTGGAACCAGTACTACGCCAACGCGAACTACACCCTCGCACTGGGTGGCGACAACTCGATCAACTTCGACGGTAACATCTACAACACCAAGGACACCGGTAACGCTAAAGCAGGCGACATCAGCAACACCGCCTACTCGCTGGCCGCTGCTTACTCGTTCCTGAAAGCGCACACCGTCACCCTGGGCTTCCAGAAAGTGAACGGCGATACCCCGTTCGACTACATCGGTGTGGGTAAAAACAACCGTGGTGGCGACTCGATCTTCCTCGCCAACTCCATCCAGTACTCTGACTTCAACGCCCCTGGCGAGAAATCGGTACAAGTCCGTTATGACCTGAAAATGGCCGAATACGGCGTACCTGGCCTGAGCTTCATGACCCGTTACGTGAAAGGTTGGGACATCGATGGTACCGGTCTTGCTGCTAACAGCACATACCGCGACAGTAACGGCAACCCGCTTTACGGTGCAGACGGTAAACACCACGAAACCAACGTGGAAGTTAAATACGTAATTCAGTCCGGCCCAGCTAAAGATCTGTCGTTCCGCATCCGTCAAGCATGGCACACCGCCAACGCAGACGAAGGCGAAGGCGATATCTCTGAGTTCCGCCTGATCACCGACTACCCGCTCAACATTCTGTAATTGCAGAAAGTTAGTTCGCGGTAATCAAAAAAAGGCCCATCTTCGGATGGGCCTTTTTTATTGGCTACAGCATTGTGTTTAAAGGATCGGGGCTTGCAAAATGCTTGACCAAACGGTCAGACATTAGTTGAAAGACAGATCATTAAACCGTTGCCGATTCCTGCACCACGCGAATAACCCGCTGCGGAAATGGAATATCGATGCCGGCAGTCTTCAAGCGATCACGCGATTGTTCGTTAAACATGAACATCACATTCCAATAGTCAGCGGTTTTCACCCACACGCGCAGGGAAACAGTAATCGAACTGTCGCCCAGTGTGGAAATCACCGCTTCCGGTGCTGGCTCAGTCAACACTCGCGGATCCTTGGCCAGTTCCAGCAATACTTCACGGGCCTTCTGCAAGTCGGCCTCGTAATCCACACCCACATCAAAAACCACTTTGCGGGTCGGCTGACGGTTGGTATTGGTGATGATGCCGTTCGACAGATTACCGTTAGGCACGATGATGGTTTTGTTATCGCCAGTGCGCAGTACGGTGTGGAAAATCTGGATGCTGTCGACAGTACCGGCAACACCTTGGGCTTCGATCCAGTCACCGATACGGAACGGGCGGAACAACAGAATCAGCACGCCGCCGGCGAAATTCGCCAGGCTGCCCTGCAGGGCCAGACCAATGGCCAGGCCGGCCGCACCGATAGCCGCGACGAAGGAGGTGGTTTCCACACCGATCATCGACGCCACGCTGACGATCAGCAGAACCTTGAGGATGATGTTCGCCAGGCTGCTGATGAAGCCTTGCAGCGCCAGGTCGGCGTTGCGCAACGCCAGCAGGCCGCCCAGTTTTTGCGTGACTTTGTTGATCAGCCACCAGCCAACGGCCAGGGTGATCACCGCCAGCAACACGCGGCTGCCGTATTCCATGATCATCGGAATCCAGGCTTGAGACGCCTTGACGAGGTTGTCCACTTCAGCATTCAAATCCATCTTCTTTCTCCTGATTTCCGGCTACCCGGCACGCAAAAAATGAGCGGCAGAAAGACCGACCCCATAAGGCTCGGTCGTTTCTGCCGTTGCTTGGGCCTCGGACGTCGAAATCGCCGAGAGGTTCCCGCTTGAAAGGTCAGTCGCGGAAGTTATTGAACTGCAGCGGCATGTCGAAAGTTTTGGCGCGCAGGGCGGCGATGGCTTCCTGCAGATCGTCACGCTTTTTACCGGTGATACGTACCTGCTCACCCTGAATGGCAGCCTGGACCTTGAGCTTGGCATCTTTGACGTGGGCGACGATTTTCTTCGCCAGCTCTTTGTCGATGCCTTCCTTGAGGACCGCTTCCTGCTTCATCAGCTTGCCCGACGCGTAGGCATCCTTGACTTCAAGGCATTGCACGTCGATCTTGCGCTTGACCAGGGCCAGCTTGAGGATCTCGATCATCGCTTCGAGCTGGAAATCGGCTTCAGCGGTCAGGTTGACGGTCAGGTCTTTTTCCTTGAACTCGAAGCTGCCCTTGCCTTTCAGGTCATAACGACGATCGAGTTCCTTGACGGCGTTCTCGACCGCGTTGGTGACTTCGTGTTTGTCCAGTTCGGATACCACGTCGAACGACGGCATGTAATTTCTCCAATAAAAAGGCGCGCTCGATAACGATGGAGCGCGCTTGGCTTGCGGTTAAAATCGGGCTCATTATAACGGGTCTTTTCCAACCGATACTGCGAGCCTCACATGCCAGCGACAAACCGAGTAAAAAGCTGATGTCTACCCCTTGGCATGTTCTGGGCGCCGGCAGCCTCGGCACGTTGTGGGCCAGCCGTCTGGCTCGGGCTTCAGTGCCGGTCAGGCTGATCGTACGGGACGCGGCGCGCCTGCAGGCCTATCAGGCGGCGGGCGGGCTGACGCTGGTCGAACACGGCGAAGCGCAGCTGTACCCGGTGCCCGGCGAAACAGCCGACAGCGACGGGCCGATCAGCCGTCTGCTGGTGGCCTGTAAAGCCTATGACGCCGTAACCGCCGTGGCCCGGCTCGCCCACCGCCTGACATCCGACGCCGAACTGATCCTGTTGCAAAATGGCCTTGGCAGCCAGGACGCCGTCGCCGCGCAAGTCCCGCATGCCCGCTGCATCTTCGCCTCCAGTACCGAAGGCGCGTTTCGCGATGGCGACTGGCGTGTGGTGTTTGCCGGTCATGGTTACACCTGGTTGGGAGATGCCGGCCATCCGGTGGCACCGTTCTGGCTGGAGGACTTGAGCGACGCCGGCATTCCCCATGAGTGGAGCACCGACATTCTCACAAGGCTGTGGCGCAAGCTGGCGCTCAATTGTGCGATCAACCCGTTGACCGTCCTGCACGAATGCCGCAACGGCGGTTTGCAGCAACATCAGTGCGAAGTGGCCACCCTGTGCGCCGAACTCACCGAACTGCTGGAGCGCTGCGGCCAGCCGGCGGCAGCCGAAAACCTGCGGGAGGAAGTCGAAAGGGTGATCAAGGCAACCGCGACCAATTTCTCCTCGATGTACCAGGATGTCGCCAATCAGCGCCGCACCGAAATCAGCTACCTGTTGGGCCATGCCTGCAAAGTTGCGTCGCGGCATCAGTTGAACCTGCCCCACCTCAATCAATTGCAGCAGCGCTTGATCGCTCATCTGCACAGCCTTGGATTGCCCAGCGACTGAGCAGCGGCTACGCTGGCCACTTGTTCCTTTTCAGCGATGAACCTGATGCCATTGCGCCAGCGCCTTGAAAACCTTCCGGTCGGCCAGAAACTGCTGGCCGCCCTGCTGGTGCTGTTGACCACCGTTTTGCTGGTCGCCAACCTGACCTTTATCAGTGCCGCGTATTACATCTCCCAGGAAAGCATGGCCCCTCAGGCCCTGCAGACCATCGGCCGACTGGTGTCCAACCCGAGCCTGGTGTCCGACGCACTGAAGTCGCCGCAAAACGCCGAACGCCTGCTCAACGAACTCAACAGTTATTCACCACTGCGTGCGGCAGCCCTTTACGACGGCACGGGTACGCGTCTGGCGCAGCTGCAACACGGCGACATGCTGAGCCTGCCAGAGCACTACCGGCACCTCGAAGCCTGGCAAGCCACGGAGTTTCGCAGCAATCAAGTGATCACCCTGCCCCGCCCCGGCACCGCTCCCGGGCATTTGCTGCTGGTGGCCAGCAGCGAATTGCCGATGGCGTTCTACACCGGGACCCTGACCGCCAGCCTCGGGATTCTGATCTTCAGCGTGCTGTTGTGGCTGGTGATCGCCCGGCAGATCAAACGCCTGATTACCCGCCCCATCCATCAGCTCGAAGAGCTGTCCCGGCAAGTCACCCGGGAAGAGAACTACGCCCTGCGCGCCTCTCGCGGCAACCACGATGAAATCGGCAGCCTCGCCGAAGCGTTCAACACCATGCTCTCGCGCATCGAGGCCCGGGAGCAGCAGCTCAAGCGTGCCCGCGACGATTCCCAGGCGGCTTACGACCAGGCCCAGGGGCTGGCCGAAGAAACCCGTCACACCAACCGCAAGCTGGAACTGGAAGTTCAGGTGCGGAGCAAGATCGAGAAAAAACTTACTGGTTTCCAGAACTACCTCAACAGCATCATCGACTCCATGCCATCGGCACTGATCGCCCTCGACGAGCAGCTTTACGTGACCCAGTGGAATCAGGAGGCCAGCGCACTGTCCGGCACGCGCCTGGACGAAGCCTTGAACCAGCCGATCTTTCTCGCCTTCAAACCCCTCAAGCCATTCCTGCCGCAGCTCAAGCAAACCGTCGAGCAGCATACGGTGGCCAAGATCGAACGCGTTACCTGGCCCAAGGACGACGAACCCCGGCATTACGCCCTGACGTTCTACCCGTTGATGGGCGGTGCCGGACGTGGCGTGGTCATCCGGATCGACGATATCACCCAGCGTCTGTCCCTGGAAGAAATGATGGTGCAGTCGGAAAAAATGCTCTCGGTCGGCGGCCTCGCCGCCGGTATGGCCCATGAGATCAACAACCCGCTGGGCGCGATCCTGCACAACGTGCAGAACATTCGTCGACGTCTTTCCCCCGACCTGCCGAAGAACCTCGAACAGGCCGAGCAAATGGGCATCGAACTGGAAACGGTCAATAAGTACCTGAAAGCGCGTGAAGTACCGCAGCTACTCGACGGCATTCAGCAGGCTGGTGCCCGGGCGGCGAAGATCGTGACCCACATGCTCAGCTTCAGCCGCCGCAGCACTCGGCAAATGGCGCCATGCGACCTGCCGGCACTGATCGATCAAGCGGTGGAAATCGCCGGCAACGACTTCGACCTGGCTATTGGCTTCGACTTCAAGGGCCAGGCGATCATTCGCCAGTTCGATCCGGCGCTGGGTCCGGTACCCGGCACCGCCAACGAACTGGAGCAGGTGCTGCTCAACCTGCTGAAAAACGCCGCGCAAGCCATTCACCAGCGGACAGACGACCGCGAACCGGGGCGGATCATTCTGCGCACAAAACTGAATCCGCCGTGGGCGGAAATCCAGGTCGAGGACAACGGCATCGGCATGAGCGAAAGCGTGCGCAAACGCACGTTCGAGCCGTTCTTCACCACCAAGGAAATCGGTCAGGGCACCGGCCTTGGGCTCTCGGTTTCGTATTTCATCATCACCAACAACCACAAGGGCCAGATGGAAGTGCAATCGACGCCGGGCCAAGGCACTTGCTTCACCTTGCGCCTGCCTTTGTCGGGCACTGCGGTGAACTCTCAAGAACTCAATCAGCTGTCGAGGTAACCATGGGCTTTCGTTTGTCGAAGATTTACACCCGCACCGGCGACAAAGGCGAAACCGGACTTGGCGACGGTCGCCGGGTGCCTAAGGACCATCCACGAATCGAGGCCATTGGCGAAGTCGATACACTGAACAGCCAGGTGGGCGTACTGTTGGCCGGGTTGGCGGCGCAAAGTGGCGAGTTTCCCGGGCTTGGCGAAGTGATCGAGGTATTGGCGCCCTGCCAGCATCGGTTGTTCGACCTCGGTGGCGAACTGGCGATGCCGGTGTATCAGGCACTGAACACGGCAGAAATCGAACGGCTGGAAGCGGCCATTGATGTGTGGAATGAAGAGCTGGGGCCGCTGGAGAATTTCATTCTGCCCGGCGGTTCGGCGCTGATTGCCCAGGCCCACGTGTGCCGCTGCCTTGCGCGCAGTGCCGAACGCCGCTGTCAGCAGTTGAATGCGATCGAACCGTTGGCCGGGGTGGGCCTGGCGTATATCAATCGCTTGTCGGATTTGTTGTTTGTCGCGGCACGGTTGATTGCCAAACGCCAGGGGATT
This sequence comes from Pseudomonas sp. P1_A1, assembly GCF_056406935.1. NCBI lineage: Bacteria > Pseudomonadati > Pseudomonadota > Gammaproteobacteria > Pseudomonadales > Pseudomonadaceae > Pseudomonas > Pseudomonas sp. P1_A1. The sequence goes on from NZ_JBFTZE010000007.1 coordinate 168,269, forward strand.
GCCGAGATCTTGTGGCAGCCTGCGGCGAAACCTTCAAACTGATCGTTCCCACGCGAGCGTGGGAACGATCAGGTGCTAGGCCTCAGGCCAGAATGCCCGAATCCCCGCCACACCCTGCGCGCCCGCTTCCCAGGCTTTCTGCCGCTCTACCGGGCCAACCCCACCCAACAAGAACACCGGTTTGCTGAAGCCTTCGATCAAAGTCGACGCCAGCTCCCAACCCAGCGGCTGAGCATCCGGGTGCGTCTGGGTCGGCTGCACCGGCGACAGGGTCACAAAGTCCACGCCCATCTGCTCGGCCAACGCCAGTTCTTCAGCGTTGTGGCAGGACGCCGCCAACCAGCGCGACGCCGGTAGCGGTCGGCCGGCCGCCGCGTATTTGCGCAACTGCGCTGCCGTGATGTGCCAACCGGCGGACGGGAAGTCCCCCAGCCATTCAAACGGCCCCTTGATCATCAACTGCGCCTTGCCGGCACACAGCCCTGCTGCGTCCACCGCCAGATCGCGGTATTGCGGGTCATAGCCGTTGGGCGCACGCAACTGAATCAGCTTGATGCCGCCAGCGATGGCTTTCTGGATACCGCGCAGCAAGGCCGGGGTTTCCAGACCGTCCGGGGTGATCAGGTATTCGCCGGGCAAGCGTGCTGCCGCGACGATCGGCTGGTTGGCGGCCGGAAACTCGTAGTCCAGCAGTTCCCGCGCAGTCACCCAAGCCAAAGGCTGACCTTCGGCACCATGGGGTTCGCCGGTAAACGCCGAGACTTCCCAGACATCCAGCAACACCTGCTTGTCCGGGTAGTCGTGGCGAACCTTGATCAACGGTCGCGCGGTATTGACCACGATGCCCAACTCTTCGTGAAGCTCGCGGGCCAGGGCGGTTTCGACGGATTCGTCATCCTCGACCTTGCCACCGGGGAACTCCCACAAGCCGCCCTGATGCTGGGTGTCGGCACGCCGGGCGATGAGGATCTTGCCGTTGCTATCGCGGATAACCGCCGCGGCCACGTGTACTCGTTTCACTGCCCCACCTCCTCCAGACCCGCCTTCTGCCAGGCCTTGAAAGCTGGCCATTGGTAGAGGGTTTCGACATAGGCTGCGTCGACCTCGGGCAGCTTCACTTGATAGGTGCGCAGGCGGACGGCGATCGGTGCGAAAAACGCATCGGCCAGGGTCGCGCCACCGAACAGGAACGGGCCGGCTTCAGTCGCGGCCGCACGACATTCAGCCCACAACGCCAGCATGCGCTCAATCTCGGCCTGAACGTCAGGCGGAGTCGGCAACAACGGCGCATTGTGGCTCAGGTCGAACGGCATGTTGCCGCGCATGGCGAAGAAACCGCTGTGCATCTGCGCGCAGGCCGAACGCGCCTGGGCACGGGCGGCGGTGTCTTTGGGCCAGAGGCCGGCATCGGGGAATTGCTCGGCCAGGTACTCGGCAATCGCCAGCGAATCGGCGATGGTGCCATGTTCGCTTTTCAGCAGCGGGACTTTCCCGGTCGGCGAATGCTTGAGCACGCGCGCGCGGGTGTCCGGCTGGTTCAGCTTGATCAGTTCTTCTGTGTAGGACGCGCCGGTCAGGTCGAGGGCCAGCGCGGCGCGCAGGGACCAGGAAGAATACAGTTTGTCGCCGATGATCAGGTGGAGGCTCATGTTCGGGCGCCTTTTGGTAAGAGTACAAGCCAGAATCTTTAGCGTCTGGTGGTCCGTCTTCGCGGGCAAGTCGCAGCGGTGCGGCGATCCGACTTGCCCGCGAAAGCGATCTGTCTTACGTACGGTACTCGGCGTTGATCTTCACGTATTCGTGGGACAGGTCGGTGGTCCAGATGGTTTCGCTGCAATCGCCGCGACCCAGCTCGATGCGGATGGTGATTTCTTCCTGCTGCATCACCGCCGCGCCCTGGGCTTCGGTGTAGGTGGCAGAACGCGCGCCACGGCTGGCGATGCACACCTCGCCAAGGAATACGTCGATCTTGCTCACATCCAGGTTCGGTACACCGGCACGGCCCACGGCGGCCAGGATGCGGCCCCAGTTCGGATCGGAGGCGAACAGCGCAGTCTTGATCAGCGGCGAGTGGGCCACGGTGTAACCGACATCCAGGCATTCCTGGTGATTGCCGCCGCCGTTGACTTCAACGGTGACGAACTTGGTCGCGCCTTCGCCGTCGCGCACGATGGCCTGGGCCACGTCCATGCACACTTCGAATACCGCTTGTTTCAACTTGGCGAACAGCTCGCCTTCGGCACGGGTGATTTCCGGCAGTGCGGCCTTGCCGGTGGCAATCAGCATGCAGCAGTCGTTGGTCGAGGTGTCGCCGTCGATGGTGATGCGGTTGAACGACTTGTTGGCACCGTCCAGCAGCAGGTTTTGCAGCACTTCGCGGGAGACTTTGGCGTCGGTAGCGATATAGCCGAGCATAGTCGCCATGTTCGGGCGAATCATGCCCGCGCCTTTGCTGATGCCGGTGACGGTGATGGTCACGCCGTCATGCTGGAACTGACGGCTGGCGCCCTTGGGCAGGGTGTCGGTGGTCATGATGCCGGTGGCGGCAGCTTCCCAGTTATTTTCCGACAAGTCATCGAGGGCGGCTTGCAACGCGCCTTCGATTTTCTCGACCGGCAGCGGTTCGCCGATCACGCCGGTGGAATACGGCAGCACCAGGCTCGCATCAACGCCGGTCAGCTCGGCCAGCTTGGCGCAGGTGCGCTCGGCGGCGGCCAGGCCTGGTTCGCCAGTGCCGGCGTTGGCATTGCCGGTGTTGGTCAGCAGGTAACGTACCGGGCCTTGCACGCGTTGCTTGGCCAGGATCACCGGAGCGGCGCAAAAGGCGTTCAGGGTGAACACGCCCGCCACTGTGGAACCTTCGGCACAGCGCATGACCACGACATCCTTGCGCCCCGGGCGCTTGATACCGGCCGAGGCGATACCGAGTTCAAAACCGGCAACCGGGTGCAACGTTGGCAAAGGACCAAGACCAACAGCCATGAATGCGCTCCTTAAAAAATGTTGTCTGCACCGTCATTGCGATAGACGGTGGTTTGAATGGCAAAACGCCGCGACGGCATAAGCCGGTCGCGGCGCGGGTATTTCAGCGTTTGAAACGGGGTTTACTGGATCTGCCCGTGGCAATGCTTGAACTTCTTGCCCGAACCGCAGTAGCACAGCTCGTTGCGGCCCAGTTTCTGCTCGTTGCGTACCGGTGCGGTGGCGAGAGCTACATCGATCTCTTCACCCAACACTTCCGGTTGCTCCAGGCCAGGCGCTTCGTCGTGCTGGAACTGCATGCGTGCAGCCAGTGCTTCGGCTTCCTGACGCAGGCGTTGCTCTTCTTCGGCCGGATCTTCGCGGCGAACCTGAACGTGCGACAGCACACGGATCGAGTCGCGCTTGATCGAATCCAGCAACTCGGAGAACAAGGTGAAGGACTCGCGCTTGTACTCTTGCTTCGGGTTCTTCTGTGCATAACCACGCAAGTGGATGCCGTGACGCAGGTGATCCATGGTCGACAGGTGGTCTTTCCACAGGTCGTCGAGCACGCGCAGTACGATTTGCTTCTCGAAGGAGCGCAGTGCTTCGGCACCGGCCTGGTCTTCTTTCTCGTTGTACGCGGCGATCAGTTCGTTCAGCAGCTTCTCGCGCAGGGTTTCTTCATACAGGTGGTCGTCTTCGTCGAGCCATTGCTGGATCGGCAGCGCCACACCGAAGTCGCTCTGCAACGCCGCTTCCAGACCGGACACGTCCCACTGCTCAGGCAGCGATTGTGGCGGAATGTGTGCGCTGACGGTTGCGTTGAGCACGTCCTGACGAAAATCGGCAATGGTTTCGCCGATGTTGTCGGCGGCCAACAAACTGTTACGCATGTGATAGATCACTTTACGTTGTTCGTTGTTGACGTCGTCGAACTCGAGCAGTTGCTTACGGATGTCGAAGTTGCGACCTTCAACCTTGCGCTGAGCCTTCTCGATGGCGTTGGTCACCATGCGGTGCTCGATCGCTTCACCGGACTGCATGCCCAGCGCCTTCATGAAGTTCTTCACCCGGTCAGAGGCGAAGATGCGCATCAGGCTGTCTTCCAGCGACAGGTAGAAACGGCTGGAACCGGCGTCGCCCTGACGACCGGCACGACCACGCAACTGGTTGTCGATACGGCGCGATTCGTGACGCTCGGAAGCGATCACCTGCAAGCCGCCCGACTCCAGCACTTGCTGGTGACGTTTCTGCCAGTCGGCCTTGATCTGGGCAATCTGCTCAGGGGTCGGGTCTTCCAGCGAAGCCACTTCCACTTCCCAGTTGCCGCCCAACAGGATGTCGGTACCACGACCGGCCATGTTGGTTGCGATGGTCAGTGCGCCCGGACGACCGGCCTGAGCGATGATTTCGGCTTCTTTTTCATGGAACTTGGCGTTCAGAACCTTGTGTTCGATGCCTTCCTTCTGAAGCAGGCCGGACATGTGCTCGGACGTTTCGATGGTGGCGGTACCCACCAGCACCGGACGGCCCTGAGCCATGCACTCCTTGATGTCGCCGATGATCGCCGCGTATTTCTCTTCGGCGGTCAGGAACACCAGGTCGTTGTAGTCTTTACGCGCCAACGGCTTGTTCGGCGGGATGACCATGACCTGCAGGCCATAGATCTGATGGAATTCGAACGCTTCGGTGTCCGCGGTACCGGTCATGCCGGACAGCTTGCTGTACAGACGGAAGTAGTTCTGGAACGTGGTCGACGCCAGGGTCTGGCTCTCGGCCTGGATGTTCAGGTTTTCCTTGGCCTCGATGGCCTGGTGCAGACCTTCGGACAAACGGCGACCCGGCATGGTACGGCCGGTGTGTTCGTCGACCAGCACCACTTGACCGTCCTGCACGATGTACTCGACGTTGCGATGGAACAGCTTGTGCGCACGCAGGCCGGCATAAACGTGAGTCAGCAGGCCCAGGTTATGCGCCGAATACAGGCTCTCGCCTTCAGCCAGCAGGCCGACGCGGGTGAGCATTTCTTCGATGAACTGGTGACCGGCTTCGTTGAGTTCGACCTGACGGGTCTTCTCGTCGATGGTGTAATGGCCGGCCTTGGTGACTTCGCCTTCGACTTCCTCGATGTGCAATTCAAGCTGCGGGATCAGTTTGTTGATCTCGATGTACAGCTTGGAGCTGTCCTCGGCCTGACCGGAGATGATCAGCGGGGTACGGGCTTCGTCGATGAGGATGGAGTCGACTTCGTCGATCACGGCAAAATTGAGTTCGCGCTGGAATTTTTCTTCCATGCTGAACGCCATGTTGTCGCGCAGGTAATCGAAACCGAATTCGTTGTTGGTGCCGTAGGTGATGTCGGCGGCGTAAGCGGCGCGCTTCTCTTCCGGCGGCTGGAATGGCGTGACCACACCGACCGTCATGCCGAGGAATTCGTAGAGCGGACGCATCCAGTTGGCGTCACGACGGGCCAGGTAGTCGTTCACCGTCACAACGTGCACGCCCTTGCCGGACAGCGCGTTGAGGTAAACGCCCAGTGTTGCCACCAGGGTCTTGCCTTCACCGGTACGCATTTCCGCGATCATGCCTTCATGCAAGGTCATGCCGCCGATCAGCTGGACATCGAAGTGGCGCATACCCATGACGCGCTTACCGGCTTCGCGGGCGACCGCAAAGGCTTCTGGCAGCAGCTTGTCGAGGGTTTCCCCTTTGGCGAGGCGGGCCTTGAACTCGTTGGTCTTGGCACGCAATTGATCGTCCGAAAGGGCCACCATTTGCTCTTCGAAGGCATTGACGAGCTGCACCGTCTTGAGCATGCGTTTGACTTCACGCTCGTTCTTGCTTCCAAAAAGTTTCTTTAACAAAGGCGCAAACATATCGGCAGGATCTTCCACACTAAAGGGATGGAGGGCGGCCCCGTGAGTCGCCCGTGCAGCCCTCATGGCCGCATGCGAACGAGCATTCTACCCGGAAACGATGGTGAGGAAAGTGGCGTTATTCCACGATGCATGCACTGCGCTGTGACGGGGCTCACTTAAAATAAGGGCTTTTTGCTGAACTTCAACCCATTGAGGGTACAAGTTACTCGTTGATTTAATGGGTAAAGCGCTCGTAAAGCAATGGGTCAGGACCAGCGGGTGCTTTCTGTTACCATGGCCATTCTGTTACTTCAGGTGTTCGATCATGGCATTTCGCCCTCTCACGGCCAGAGCACCCGCCGTTCTGCTTCGCGAAGCCAAACCGCTGAAAGCCATCTTTGGCCACGCTCAACGCCTGGGTCATTTGCAACGTCTGGTGGAAAGCCAGCTGCAACCGGCCGCCCGCGAGCATTGCCATGTGGCGTCGTGGCGCGAAGGCAGTTTATTGCTGATTGTCACCGACGGTCACTGGGCCACCCGCCTGCGTTATCAACAAAAGCGTCTGCAACGCCAGTTACAGCTGTTCGACGAGTTCGCCAGCCTGACGCGGATCCTGTTCAAGGTGCAGCCACCGACCGTTCAGCAAGGAGCGGCTGGGCATACCATGGATTTGTCGACGGATGCGGCGGCGACCATTCAGGCGACGGCTGACGGGATTACCGACCCGAATCTAAGGGCGGCGCTGGAGCGCCTTGCGGCGCACGCTAAACCCAAGGTTTAAAAGCAAAGATTAAAGGATCGCAGCCTTCGGCAGCTCCTACGCGCCTGTGGGGCGCTGCCGAAGGCTGCGATCTTTTGATTTTCAGCGGCGTTTGCTACCACCGAGCAATGACCCCATCAACCCGCGTACCAGTTGTCGGCCCAATTGATTGGCCGCCTGTCGCATCGCCGATTTGAGCGCCTGGCCTGCCGCCGTACCGAGGAATTCCCCGGCCTGTTCGGTGAAACTCGGCTCTTCGGGTGCAGGTTTGCCCGGCGCGGTTTCAGGCTCCGGCGCCAACCCCTTGCGCCCCATCAGCACTTCATAGGCCGATTCGCGATCGACCGGTTTGTCATATCGCCCTTTAAACGGCGAACCGGCAATCAGCACCGTGCGTTCAGTCTCGGTCAGCGGCCCGATCCGCGATTGCGGCGGTGCGACCAGTACACGCTGGACCATCTCCGGCGTGCCCTTGTCCTGCAAGGTGCCGACCAACGCCTCGCCGATGCCCAGCTCAGTCAACACCGACAAGGCGTCGAACGCCGGGTTCGGCCGGAAACCCTCGGCCACTGCACGCAGGGATTTCTGCTCTTTGGCGGTGAACGCGCGCAAGCCATGCTGGACACGCAGGCCCAACTGAGCCAGCACATCATCCGGCAAGTCCCCCGGCGATTGGGTGACGAAATACACGCCCACGCCTTTCGAACGGATCAGCCGCACCACTTGTTCCAGACGATCCTGCAACGCCTTGGGCGTACCGGCGAACAACAAGTGCGCCTCGTCGAAAAACAGCGCCAGCAGCGGTTTATCGGCATCGCCGCGTTCCGGCAGTTGCTCGAACAATTCAGCCAGCAACCACAACAGGAACGTCGCGTAGACCTTCGGCGCTTCGTGCACCAGACGGCTGGCGTCGAGCAAATGGATGCGCCCGCGACCGTCCATCGCCGGCTGCAAAATATCTTCCAGTTGCAGTGCCGGTTCACCGAACAACGCCTCGGCGCCCTGCTGCTCCAGCGTTGCCAAACGGCGCAACAGTGCCTGACTGGAACCGGTGGTCATCAGTGCCGCGTCATCGCCCAGTAATACGGGGTTATCACGCAGGTGATTGAGCAGCGCCTTCAAATCTTTCAAATCCAGCAGCAACAGCCCTTCGCGGTCGGCCACCTTGAAGGCGGCATAAAGTGCCGATTGCTGACTGTCGGTCAGCTCCAGCAGGCTGCCGAGCAGCAACGGCCCCATTTCGCTCAAGGTGGTGCGCAATGGATGACCGGACTGACCGTGAATATCCCATAGGGTTACCGGATACGCCTGAGGCTTATGGTTCAGCCAGGGCATGCCGGCGATCCGCTCCGCGACCTTGCCTTGAGGGTTACCCGCGGCGCCCAACCCGCACAAGTCGCCTTTGATGTCCGCCGCGAACACCGCCACGCCGGCATCGCTGAACGCTTCGGCCAGGCGCTGCAACGTAACGGTTTTACCGGTCCCGGTAGCGCCCGCTACCAAACCGTGACGGTTCGCCAGGCGCATGGCCTGGGCGATTGGCTGGCCCGCGAGGTCAGCGCCGATAACGAGTTGCGATGAGTCAGGCATTTTGTCACCCATGGTTAATCTTTGATCCTTCATGGCCGATAACAACCGAGAGACCAGACTGAAAATAGCGTCGGTAATTCCCTAAGGAGAGACGGAAATATCAGCTTACTTTCAACACTGCCCATTTTGCGCGCCTTTATAAAAGCACGCCCTGGACATTAAGACTTTAGCGGACCCCCAAGCCATGAATAAAAATCTGCGCTTCAGCCATAAGATACTGCTTGCCGCCGCCCTGATCGTTATCGCCGCCTTCGCCTCCTTCACGCTGTACAACGACTATTTGCAGCGCAATGCGATTCGTGAAGATCTGGATAACTATCTCACCGAGATGGGAGACGTCACCGCCAACAACATCCAGAGTTGGCTGGCCGGTCGTATCCTGCTGGTAGAGAACCTCGCTCAAAACATTGCCATCAACCCCGAACAATCCAACGTCGTCAGTCTGCTTGAACAAAATGCTTTGGCATCGACCTTCATGGCCAGGTACCTGGGTGATGCCAGCGGCAACTTCATCAACCGCCCGGACTCCAAGATGCCGGACGGCTACGATCCCAGAGTTCGCCCTTGGTACAAAGGCGCGGAAAACAGCAACGGCTCGACGCTGACCGAACCTTATATAGATGCGGCGACCGGTCAAACCATCATCTCCATTGCCACCGCTTCGAAAAAATCGGGGAAAAGCGTGGGGGTGGTAGGCGGTGACTTGAGCCTGCAAACCCTGATCGACACCTTGATCGCGCGTGATTTCGGCGGCATGGGCTATGCCTTTCTGGTCAGCGCCGACGGCAAGATCCTGGTTCATCCGGACAAAGCCATGGTGATGAAGTCCCTGAGCGAGGCGTACCCGAAAAATACCCCACGCATTAGCAGCAACTTCACTGAAGTGGACGTCGACGGCAAAACCCGCATCGTCTCTTTCACCCCGATCAAAGGCTTGCCGTCGGTCAATTGGTACATCGGCCTGTCGGTGGACAAGGACAAAGCCTTCTCCATGCTCAGCGAATTCCGCACCTCGGCGATCATCGCGACCCTGATTGCCGTGGCCATCATCATCGGCTTGCTGGGCATGCTGATCCGCCTGCTGATCCAGCCGCTGCACGTGATGACCCGCGCCATGGAAGACATCGCCGACGGCGAAGGCGACCTGACCAAACGCCTGACCATCCAGAGTCAGGACGAATTCGGCATCCTCGGCACGGCATTCAACCGTTTCGTTGAACGGATCCATACATCGATCCGCGAAGTGTCCTCGGCCACCGGCCAAGTCAACGAAGTGGCCTTGCGGGTAGTGGCAGCCTCGAACTCGTCGATGTTCAACTCCGACCAACAAGCCTCGCGCACCAGCAGCGTGGCCGCGGCCATCAACCAGCTCGGCGCCGCTGCTCAGGAAATCGCCCGTAACGCCGCCCAGGCATCGAATCAGGCCAGCGATGCCCGCAGCCTGGCCGAAGACGGCCAGCAAGTGGTGGATCGCAGCATTGCCGCGATGAATCAGCTGTCGAGCATGCTCAGCGCTTCGAGCACCAACATCGAATCGCTGAACAGCAAAACCGTGAACATCGGGCAGATTCTCGAAGTGATCACCAGCATTTCCCAGCAAACCAACCTGCTGGCGCTCAACGCCGCCATCGAAGCGGCGCGGGCCGGTGAAGCCGGGCGCGGTTTTGCCGTGGTGGCCGACGAGGTGCGCAACCTGGCGCACCGCACGCAGGAATCGGCGCAACAGGTGCAGACCATGATCGAGGAGCTGCAAGTCGGCGCCCGCGAATCCGTCAGCACCATGAGCGACAGCCAGCGCCACAGCCAGGACAGCGTGGAAATCGCCAACCTGGCGGGCGAGCGCCTGAACAGCGTGACGTTGCGCATCGGCGAAATCGACGGCATGAACCAGTCGGTGGCCACGGCGACCGAGGAACAGACGGCGGTGGTGGAGTCGATCAACGTGGACATCACCGAGATCAACACGCTGAATCAGGAAGGCGTGGAAAACCTGCAATCGACCCTGCGGGCGTGCTCGGACCTTGAGCAACAGGCCTCGCGCTTGAAGCAATTGGTAGGCAGTTTCCGTATCTAGCGTCTGAACTGGCCTCTTCACGGGCAAGCCTCGCTCCTACACAGGTACATGTGAACCTGTAGAAGCGAGGCTTGTCCGCAAAGGCGTCCATCCAGCCCCCACAAATCCCGCTGCATCCCCCCACCGCAAAACCCAACCGAACATCTATCCTTCATATAGGTCAACCAAAGGGAGCACATCGAACCCGGAGGGATGTTCATCGTGCATATCGCTGACATAACCATGTTCTACGCCCCTGCCAGCGGTGGCGTGCGCACTTATCTGGATGCCAAACACCGTCGTTTGGGCATCAGACCCGGCATTTGCCACAGCCTGCTGATCCCAGGGGCGCATTTGAGTGAACAGGATGGTGTCTATACGGTTCCGGCCCCCGCCCTGCCCTTCGGCAAGGGTTATCGATTCCCCCTCCGTCTCGGGCCGTGGCGCAATGTTCTGCGAGATTTACAGCCCGATCTGATTGAAGTCGGCGACCCTTACCTGACTGCCTGGGCCGCTTTGGACGCCAAGCGGCAACTCGATGTGCCGGTGATCGGCTTTTATCACTCCGACCTGCCGATGCTGGTCAGTAATCGCATGGGCAACTGGGTTACACCCAATGTCGAAGCTTATGTCAGCAAACTCTATGGCAACTTCGACCGGGTTCTGGCACCGAGCCAGGTCATGGCCGACAAACTGATCGGGTTGGGGGTGAAGAACGTTTTCGTACAGCCCTTGGGCGTCGACCTGCAAACGTTCAACCCCAGCGTTCGGGACCCAGGCCTGCGGGCCGAATTGGGCATCGATGAAAACACTCACCTGCTGATCTTCGCCGGCCGTGGCTCCAAGGAAAAAAACCTGCCGGTGCTGCTCAGTTGCATGAAACGCCTGGGTCGTCGCTACCACTTGCTGCTGGTGGGCTCGTCGATGCCGACCCTGGTGCCACGTAATGTCACCGTCCTCAATGAATTCTGCCCGGCAGCGCAAGTCGCGCGCCTGATGGCCAGCGCCGACGCGCTGGTGCATGCCGGCGATCAGGAAACCTTTGGCCTGGTGGTTCTCGAAGCCATGGCCAGTGGCATTCCCGTGGTGGCCGTGGCGGCCGGGGCTTTCCAGGAGATTGTCACCGATCAATGTGGCTTGCTCTGCGCACCGAACAATCCAGTGGCGATGGCCAACACCGTTCGCGAGCTGTTCAGCCAAGGCAGCGCCGCGTTGGGCAAACAAGCCCGCCGACATGTCGAGCAACATTACGCCTGGGACACCGTGGTCCACAGCCTGCTGGGGCATTATCACGCCGTACTCGGCACGCAATGGCCGCAGATCGTCAATGGCTGAGCCCATGAACGCGCCCAGTGTGTTGTTGGTGCTGCACGACGTTGCGCCGCAGACCTGGCCCGATTACCAGGCCTTCGTCGAAGCCGTCGACGCACTGGGCACAGTGCCGATGACCTGGCTGGTGGTGCCGAATTTCCACAAACATAACGAACTTGACGCACATCCGGAGTTTCGACGTTTGCTGAGCCGTCGCGTCGCTCGCGGCGACGAACTGGTACTGCACGGTTACTACCATTGCGATGAAGGGTCGATTCCCACCACTCCCCGAGACTGGTTCATGCGCCGGATCTATACCCATGAAGGCGAGTTCTATGACCTGCCGCCGGACGCCGCCCTCGCCCGCCTGCGCGCGGGAATCGAGGTATTCCATCGCTACAACTGGCCGCTCGAAGGCTTCGTCGCCCCTGCCTGGCTGATGAGCGAAGGCACCCGCCAGGCATTGCGTCAGTTGCCGCTGCGTTACACCAGCGATTCGCAGCACCTGTATCGTTTGCCGGATTTCACCGCGATTGATGCCCCCGGCCTGGTCTGGAGCGCGCGCAGCGCATGGCGCCGCGGCCTGTCGAAAATCGTCAGCGATCAGCGCGAACAGCACTGGCGCCAGGCGCCGGTGATTCGTCTCGGCCTGCACCCGGTGGACATGCGCCATGAGTTCTCGCGTCAGTATTGGCTGCAAGCTCTCAAGCGCTTGCTCGACGAGGGCCGTGTGCCGATGACCAAGGCCGGTTGGTTGAAACTGCAACGCGACCCCGTCGGTCGCGCAGCATGAGCCGGGGAATTCTGCTGGTCATCGCGCTGCTCGCTGCAGTGCTCATCCCGTCGTTGCTGGGCGGCGGCGAGACATGGTCGCGCCTGCAAAGTTTTCCGTTGGAATGGCTGCTGATCATGTTCGGCATGATCCTGCTGTGCTGGGTGATCAACACCTTGCGCTTGCGCCTGTTGCTGGGCGATCAGAGTGACAAGGTGAGCCGCCTGAAAAGCCTCGGGGTGGTGATGTCCGCCGAGTTCGCCTATTGCGCCACTCCCGGTGGCAGCGGCGGCCCGCTGACCATCATGGCCCTGTTGGCGCGTCACGGCGTGCGGCCGGCCAGGGGCAGCGCCGTGTTCGCCATGGACCAATTGAGCGATCTGCTGTTTTTCCTCTGCGCGCTCAGCGCAATTCTGATTTATGCACTGTTCCAGCACCTCAGTCAGCGCCTGGAATGGATGCTGACGGTCAGCGCCATCTCGTTGTTCGGCGGGCTGTTCAGCTGTGTATTGATGGCTCGCTGCCACCGTTCGCTGATTCGCCTGAGTGGTCGGTTGCTCGCCCGTTTCAATGTCAAGGAAGCGACCCGGCTTCGTTGGGCGCGAAAGCTCCTGCACTTCCTGGCGGCGTTCACCGACACACTGAAGTTACCCTTTCAGACGTTGATCACGGTGTTTGCCCTGACCTGCCTGCATTGGGTCTTGCGGTATAGCGTGCTGTATCTGGCGTTGCGCGGGCTGGGCGTGGACTTGCAATGGGCCTGGTGCTTTCTGATCCAGATGCTGTCATTGAGTGCGGGGCAGTTCAGTCTGTTGCCGGGCGGTGCCGGGGCGGCGGAACTGACATCGGCGGCGCTGCTGGCGCCCATGGTGGGGAAATCCACCGCGGCGGCGGCGATTCTGATCTGGCGGACAGTGACTTATTACTTCTATCTGGTGGTCGGTGGCCCGGTGTTTCTGCTGATGCTCGGGCGGCCATTGCTGAAGAAGTTGATGAAGTTCAAGCAAGCCTAAAAAATCGCAGCCTTCGGCAGCTCCTACATTTGGATGGTGTACACCCTGTAGGAGCTGCCGAAGGCTGCGATCTTTTCAGGCGTCCCCGGCTGTATCTTCAGAATCGTCCTGCAACTGCTCCCACAACTCGGCGGCGCCGGGAAACTCCGTGCCGTCTTCGGGGCTCAGGTCGTCCGGATCGTAGCGGCTCAAACAGCCCTCGCCCAATGTGGCGGGCGCCTTGGAAACAGCTTTATCCAGCGGATCGGCCATGGTCATGTCCTCGGAGCAGAAACGGCGAAGGGCCTGAAGCGATTGAACGCCCAGGCCCTTCGGATTTCAACCGTATGGTTGTCAGAACACCACGGTTTTGTTGCCGTGCACCAACACCCGGTCTTCCAGGTGATAACGCAGACCACGGGCCAGCACCATTTTCTCGACGTCACGACCGAAGCGCACCATGTCTTCAATACTGTCGCTGTGGCTGACACGCACCACGTCTTGTTCGATGATCGGACCGGCGTCCAGCTCTTCGGTGACATAGTGGCAAGTGGCACCGATCAACTTCACACCGCGCATCGAAGCCTGATGATACGGCTTGGCGCCAACGAACGACGGCAGGAAGCTGTGGTGAATGTTGATGACTTTGTGGGCATATTCGCTGCATAAGTCGGGTGGCAGAATCTGCATGTAACGGGCAAGTACCACCACTTCGGCGTCGTGCTGTTTGACCAGGCGCGAGACTTCGGCGAAGGCGGGTTCCTTGTCCTGCGGGTTGACCGGTACATGGTAGTAAGGAATACCGTGCCACTCGACCATGCTGCGCAAATCGTCATGGTTGGAAATCACACAGGCGATTTCGCAGTCCAGTTCGTCGCTGTGCCAGCGGTGCAACAAGTCAGCCAGGCAATGGGACTCACGGCTGGCCATCAACACCACGCGCTTCTTCTGCTCGGTGTCGGTGATGCGCCAGTCCATCGAGAACTCTTGGGCAATCGGTGCAAACGCTTCGCGAAAGGCTTCGATACCGAAAGGCAGCGAATCGGCACGAATTTCGTGACGCATGAAGAACCAGCCACTGAGATTGTCCGAGTGATGGCTCGCTTCAGTGATCCAGCCGTTATGTGACGCCAGAAAGTTACTGACTTTAGCAACGATGCCGACGCGGTCCGGGCAAGCAATCACCAGCCGAAAAGTGCGCATGAGGGGGAAACTCCAGAACTTCGCAAAGGCCGCCATTCTAGCGATTGCGCAGCAAAACTGCAGTATTGATGACGCGCGGCCGCCGATTGCGGTCATCGGCACAGGTTCCGGCGGTGCCATACGCCAGTGCAGGGTGCTCTAGTGGCCAGTCTTCAAGAGGTTAACTGTGAATATTTGTGACGCTATTTAACTGCCTCTCCAATGAGTGTCCTATTCACCGCAACTAATTTAAGTAAAACTTCGGTTAAATGTTTACTTGATGAAACACCCTGACTATTATTGTCGCACTGTCACCCTGTCATCCAGCGCCAACATAAGGTAGTCCTCATGTCCTTGATCAACGAATATCGCGCCACCGAAGAAGCTATCAAAGAGCTGCAAGCCCGTTTGAAGAACCTGTCCCAAGACGACAAACTGCAAACCGAGCTGGAATTCGAAGGCAAATTGCGCACCCTGATGGGCGAATACTCCAAATCCCTGCGTGACATCATTGCCCTATTGGATCCAGAGTCCAAAACCAAGGCTCCACGTGGCGGCGCGGTAAAAACTACTGGCACCAAGCGTGCTCGTAAAGTTAAACAATACAAAAACCCGCACAACGGCGAAGTCATCGAAACCAAAGGCGGCAACCACAAGACTCTGAAAGAGTGGAAAGCCAAGTGGGGCGGTGACGTGGTTGAAAGCTGGGCTACCCTGCTGGGCTAAGCCGCAAGCGCGTCGCAGACTGATTTGCGACCAAAAGAACGCCAGCAAATGCTGGCGTTTTTTTATGCCCGGAATTCAATCGCAAGTCATTTTCGTTTTCAAATATTCAAACGTTTGCGTAATGCCTGGACATGATTCTGCCATTCATCCAGAACCTCTTGCTGAAACGATGTAGGACTAATCGTCAATTGGGCGGCAGCTGTCAGAAAACTTTCCAGCGTATTGGGAGCGCCCCACTCCGGTGCGGACAAACGTTGCTGACAGAATATTCGCCAGCGTTCTTGCTCTTCCAGGCTCAACGTATCGGGAAAGTTGCGTGCGCGATAACGAAACAATAATTCTGGCAAACGTTCATCATCGAAAGGCCACTGCTCTTGTGCTAATTGCGCAGGGTCGGCGGCTCTGACTTGCTCACATAGACGCCGATCCCGATCGCCGATAAAACCGTCGTATAACTGTTGCTCGGGGTCCAGGCTCGCGGCGAAATCCTCGCGGGCATAAATTCCCGATACTTTATCTTGCCAAAGTTGTTGTGCGGCACTTAGCCGCAGCGCCCGTTCCTGATAGAGCGCCATGTCCAGCCCCAAACGTTGCTGATCTTCGGGACGAAGTACCGATAACGGCGCCACGACCGGGCACTTGTTGATGTGGATGAGCTTGAGCGGCACCGGCAGTTCGCCTTCGGCCAGATCGTCACGACGGGTATAAAGCCGCTGACGCAAGGTTTCGGTATCCAGATCGAGCAGCCCCTGAGGGTCCAGGTGCAGGTCACAGACAATCAACGCGTTGCGATTGCGTGGATGCCAGGCCAGTGGCAGTACCACGCCGACATAATGGCGGGCCGCCGAAAAGCGCCCGGAAATGTGCACCATCGGCTGCAACAGCCGAATCTGGTCCATCACCTTTTGTTTGCTGCGCAACTGAAACAGCCAGTCATACAACTTCGGCTGTTTTTCACGAATCAGACGCGCCAGGGCGATGGTCGCGCGAACATCCGACAGTGCCTCGTGGGCATTCCCGTGATCGATGCCGTTGGCGGCGGTCAGGCGTTCGAGCTTGAGCGTCACCCGCCCTTCGTCATCCGTGGGCCAGACGAAGCCATCGGGACGCAACGCATAAGCCGCGCGCACGATGTCGATCAGGTCCCAGCGGCTGTTGCCGCCCTGCCACTCCCGTGCGTAGGGGTCGAAAAAGTTTCGATACAGGCTGTAACGGGTCATCTCGTCGTCGAAACGCAGCGTGTTGTACCCCGCCCCACAAGTGCCGGGCATAGCCAGCTGGGCATGAACCCGTGTCATGAAATCGGCTTCGCTCAAACCTTGCTCGGCCAGAAGGCCAGGCGTGATACCGGTGATCGCGCAGGCTGCCGGATGCGGCAGGATGTCGTCACTGGGCTGGCAGTAGAGATTGACCGGCTCGTCTATTTCATTGAGATCGAAGTCGGTGCGAATCCCCGCCACTTGCAACGGACGGTCGCAACGGGGGTTGATGCCAGTGGTTTCGTAGTCGTACCAGAAGATCGAGGTCACGGGTTGTTCCTGAACAGAAGACCGGCGAAGTCTAGGCGCACACAGGCTGCCTCGACCAGAAATGTTGTCATTCAATCACCTCCGGCCGCATACCGTGCAATACATAGTTATGTCGTTTGCCCCCAAGAGGCTGCTAGCATCGGACGGACATCGAATCGCAAACCGGCCACATCAAGGTTGCCCATGCTCGAGACCACGGCACTGCCACGGAAAGCAACGCTGGCCCCGCCACTGGACACGCGGTATCAGGTCGAAACGCCCGAAGGCATCGACTTGCCACTGCGCCCGGCCGGGTTGATGGTCCGTGCGCTGGCGTTCACCATCGACCTGGGCCTGCGCGGGTTGATCCTGGGCCTGCTGTTCATGGTGCTGGCGTTCCTCGGCAAACTTGGCGCGGGGCTTGGCTCGATTTTGCTGTTCGTGGTGAGCTGGTGGTACATGGTGCTGTTCGAGGTGCTCAATCAGGGGCGCTCGCCGGGCAAGCAATGGATGGGACTGCGCGTGGTGCACGACGATGGCACGCCGATCGGCTGGTCCGCGTCCTTGCTGCGTAACCTGCTGCGATTTGTCGACATGTTGCCGTTCGGCTATTTCCTCGGGGCGATCAGTTGCCTGCAACATCCCACCTTCAAACGCCTCGGCGACCTGGCCGCCGGCACGCTGGTGATCTACCGCGAACAACCGCTCACCCGACCGCGGTTGCCCGATGCCCCGCCGCGCCGTGCCGCTTTCGCGCTGACGCTGACCGAGCAACGCGCCATCCTCGGGTTTGCCGAGCGCCAGGGTGAACTCTCCGAGGCGCGGGCAGGCGAACTCGCCTCGATACTCGCGCAACCGCTGCACGTTTCAGCGCCGCAGGCCGTGGCCGAACTCAACGGCATCGCCCGCGGCCTGTTGGGCCCGACATGAAGCAAAGCCTGTTCGAAAGCCGCCACAAGACCGAATGGGAGCAGTTTGCCCTCATGCTCGAACGGCTGGAACGCGGCAAGGAAACCTCGCGAGTCGCCAGCTTCCCCAGCGATTATCGACGGCTCTGCCAACACCTGGCCCTGGCTCAGGAGCGTGGTTACAGCAGCTTTTTGGTCGACTCGTTACAGCAACAAGTGCTGCGCGGGCATCAACAGCTTTATCGGCATCGCAGTTGGCTGAGGGCCAACGTACTGAGCTTCATCCTTGCCGATTTCCCGCGACTGGTGCGCGAGCAATGGCGTTTCGTGCTGGCCGCCAGCCTGATATTTTTTGGCAGCCTGATTGGCATCGGGCTGCTGGTGTATCTGTTCCCGGACCTGGTCTACAACCTGATCCCGGCCGAGCAGGTCAGTGAGATGCAAAGCATGTACGACCCCGTCGCCGGTCATCTGGGGCGCTTGGCAGAACGGGCGGCCAGTGAAGACTGGGAGATGTTCGGTTACTACATCATGCACAACATCGGTATCGCGTTTCAGACCTTCGCCAGCGGTTTGCTGTTTGGCCTGGGCAGCGCGTTTTTCCTGTTCTTCAACGGCTTGATGATCGGTGCGGTGGCCGGGCATCTGACGCACATCGGCTACGGGCAAACCTTCTGGTCATTCGTGATCGGCCATGGAGCCTTCGAACTGAGTGCCATTGCCCTGGCCGGTGCCGCCGGCCTGCAACTGGGCTGGGCGTTGATCGCACCGGGTCGTTTACCCCGTGCCGAAGCCCTGCGAGTGGCGGCGAGCAAGAGCGTGCTGCTGATTTGCGGGGTCATGCTGTTTTTGTTGATTGCAGCCTTTATAGAAGCCTACTGGTCGTCGCGGACCGGAGTCACGCCGCTGACCAAATACCTGGTCGGCGCAGCGCTTTGGGTGTTGGTCGCGACTTATCTGCTGTTTGCCGGACGGACCCGCCATGCGCCTGAGTGACGCCAGTGCGGTGATTCGCCCGCGCACAAACTGGGAAGCCATGGACCTGGGGGTGCTGCTGAGTCAGCGCCATCGACGCCTGTTGATGACCAGTTGGGCGATCGTGACCCTACCGATTTTTACCTTGCTCAGCCTGATGCTGTGGGATTCGCCCTCCCTCGCCCTGTTCCTGTTCTGGTGGCTCAAACCGGCGTTCGATCGACTGCCGCTGTACATCCTGTCCAAAGCCATGTTCGGCGAAACACCCTCGCTGAAACAGGCCCTGCGCCAATGGCCGAGCCTGCTCCCGCCGCAACTGCTGGCCAGCCTGACCTGGCGCCGCCTGAGCCTGAGCCGCAGCTTTCTGATGCCGGTGGTGCAACTCGAAGGCCTGGAAGGCGAAGCACGACAACAGCGTTTGCGCGTGCTGTTGCAGCGCAATGCCGGTGCCGCACAATGGCTGACGATCATCGGTGTGCATCTGGAAACCGCGTTGTGGATCGGCCTGATGGTGCTGTTCTACATGCTCCTGCCACTGCAGGTCGAACTCGACTGGGGCTGGCAGACCTTGATTGCCGCCGCCACACAAGACTGGCGCTGGCTGGAACACCTGACCAATGCTTTTTACGCTTTGGTGCTGGTGGTCTGGGAACCGATTTATGTCGCCTGCGGTTTCAGCCTTTACCTGAACCGGCGCACACGGCTGGAAGCCTGGGACATCGAACTGGTGTTCCGCCGCTTGCGCCAACGCCTGAGCAGCACAGTCATCACGCTGCTGCTGGCCGCGTGTGTACTGGTGCCGACGGGGCAAAGCGTCTGGGCCGCCGAACCGGGCATGTCACCGGACAGCCCGCGTCTGCTGGAGCAACCGCTGACCAGTCAGGCATCCCGAGACAGCATCAAGGCCATCCTCGATCAGCCACCGTTCAAGAACAAGGAAACGGTGACCCGCTATCGGTTTGGCCAAGACAAGCCCAACGACGACACTGCGCACGGTGGTCAAACACCCGCCTGGCTGAAAGCGCTGTTCAGTTTGCTCGACAGCCAGCGTTTCGGCGTGTTGGCCAGCCTGATCGAAGTGGTGCTATGGGGCACGGTGATCGCCGCCATCGGCTTGTTGATCTGGCGTTATCGCGACTGGTTGCAGGCGTTCGTCAGCCGCCGGCCGGCGTTGAACCATAAAGTGACGCGACCATTGCCGCAGCAGGCATTCGGCCTGGACCTCAACCGCGAAACCCTGCCCGCCGATATCGCGGCCAGCGCCGAAGGCCTCTGGCAAACCCACCCGCGTGAAGCCCTTGGCTTGCTCTATCGCGCCTTGCTCAGCCACTTGTTGAACGACTTCAACATGACGCTCAAACCCGCCGACACCGAAGGCGAAGTGCTTCAGCGCGTTGAACAATTGAAGCAACCGGCGTTGCTGGCCTTCAGTAAAAACCTGACCGCACACTGGCAGAACATGGCCTACGGGCATCGCCTGCCACCGGCGCATTTGCAACAGGAACTGTGTGACGGCTGGCGCGCATTGTTCGGCCCCGGAGCGGCCCGTTGAACCGCAGGGCATGGCTGGCGGTCGGCGTGTTCATCGCCGTGCTTCTGGGTGCGTTGGGGGTTTACCTGTATTTCAAGGCCACGCCCTATCAGGTACAAATCGAACACGGCCCGTCCCCTGAAGCCCAGGCCAATCCCTACCTGGCCGCCGAGCATTTTCTGCGCAAACAAGGCCTGACCGTCAGCCACGCCAACAGCCTCGACATCCTGCCGACCCTCGAACCGCGTCAGCACAGTCTGTTGTTGCTCGGCGACCGCTCCAACATGTCGCCGCGCCAGGTGGATCAAGTGTTGAACTGGACCCGGGCCGGTGGGCGCCTGTTATTCGTCGCCGAAGCCCTGTGGGATGAAAAGACCGGCCAGAGCAATGACCTGCTGCTCGACCGGGTGCAGTTGCACCAGTTCCTGAGCAAAGACCTCAAGGACTCGCCTCCCGATCTGCGCGATGATCCCTACCCCAAACTGACCAAGCTCTATCTGGAAAATGAAGAGGCGCCGGCCTACTTCAGCTTCGATACCGCGTTCCACCTCGACGACCCGAAAAACCTCGCCCAGGCCTGGGCCAACAGTGGCAAGGCCACGCACATGATGCAGCTGAACCACGGGCTGGGTTCGATCACCGTGGTCACCGACGCCGACCTCTGGAAAACCCCGGCCATCAACCAGTACGACAACGCCTGGCTGCTGTGGTACCTGACGGCCGACACCGATGTGACCCTGCTGTTCAATACCGAGCACGACAGTCTGCTGACCTTGTTGTGGCGTTACTTTCCCCAAGCCCTGGTGGCCCTGATCGCCTTGATCGCTTTGGGTTTCTGGCACGTTGGCGTGCGCAGCGGCCCGTTGCTGGAGCCGGCCCCAAGGGCGCGTCGGCAACTTCAGGAACACCTGCGCGCCAGCGCCGATTTCATGCTGCGCCGCAGCGGTCAGCACAGCCTGTTGCACGCCTTGCAGCAAGACATCCTGCGTCGTGTCCGCCACCGTCACCCCGGTTTTGAACAACTCGGCGTCGCCGAACAATGGCTGGTGCTCGCACGCCTGACCGGCCACCCCACACGCGCCATCAGCCAGGCCATGAGCCCGCGACCGAAACAGCGGCTGTCCAGCGCTGAATTCAGCCGTCAGGTCGCCCACCTGCAAACCTTGAGGAACGCCTTATGAGTGAACAGATCGAGCCCGGCACCCAGACCCACGCCGCCCAGCAGCGCCAGCGCGCCAGTCAGTTGGCCCAGGCGATAAGAACGGAATTGCAAAAAGCGGTGATCGGCCAGAACACCGTGATCGACGATGTGCTCACCGCCCTGATCGCCGGCGGCCATGTGCTGCTCGAAGGCGTGCCGGGGTTGGGCAAGACGTTGCTGGTGCGCGCCCTCGCCCGTTGCTTCGGTGGCGAATACGCCCGCATTCAGTTCACCCCGGACCTGATGCCCAGCGACGTCACCGGGCACGCGGTGTACGACCTGCAAACCGAGCAATTCAAACTGCGCAAAGGCCCGTTGTTCACCAACCTGCTGCTGGCCRATGAAATCAACCGCGCCCCGGCGAAAACCCAGGCCGCGTTGCTCGAAGCCATGCAGGAACGCCAGGTCACCCTCGAAGGCCGCGCTTTGCCCATCGCGCAACCGTTCATGGTGCTGGCCACGCAGAACCCGATCGAACAGGAAGGCACTTACCCGTTACCCGAAGCCGAGCTCGACCGCTTCATGCTCAAGGTGCGCATGGACTACCCCGAGGCCGAACAGGAATTGGACATGGTGCGCCAGGTCAGCCGCTCGACCCGGGCCGACATGCTCGACGTGCAACCGCTGCGCACCGTGTTGCAAGCCAAGGACGTGCTGGCCTTGCAGCGCATTGCCAGCGATCTGCCGCTGGACGATCAGGTGCTCGATTACGCCGTGCGCCTGGCCCGCACCACCCGCACCTGGCCAGGCCTGACCCTCGGCGCCGGGCCTCGCGCCTCCATCGCCCTGGCACGTTGCGCCCGCGCCCGCGCCTTGTTGCGCGGGGGCGAGTTCGTGATTCCCGACGACATCAAAGGCTGCGCCCTGGCGGTACTGCGCCATCGCGTGCGGATTGCCCCGGAGCTGGACATCGAAGGGCTGGACGTCGATCAGGTTCTCCGGCAACTGCTCGATCAAGTGCCGGCGCCGCGCCTGTGAACCCCTTGATCGAGATCCGCGTGGCCCCGAGAAAAGATCGCAGCCTTCGGCAGCTCCTACGCCGAACGCGGTCCCTTGTAGGAGCTGCCGAAGGCTGCGATCTTTTCAACGGATCACACGGTGTCACGCCATGAAACCCTCGCGCCTGCAGCTGATCTGGCTTGCCATCCTGCTCGCCATCGGCATCGTACTGGGCGCCTTACGGGCGCTGGACATCGACGTCCCATCAAGCCTTTTATCGATCAACTGGGGATTACTGCTAGCCCTGCTGGCCCTGGCGATACTCGACGCCATTCGCCTCAAGCGTTTGCCCTCACCGCGCCTCCAGCGGCAAATGCCCGGCAGCCTGGCACTCGGTCGATGGAGCGAAGTGCGACTGGAGGTCGAGCATAATCTTACCCAGCCACTGAACATTCAGATCTTCGACCACGTACCCGACGGCCTGAGCTTCGAAAACCTGCCCCTGTCGGTCGAACTGCAACCCGGCCAACAGAGCCAGATCGGCTACCGCCTGCGCCCGCTCATGCGCGGCCATTTCAGCTTCGAACACTGCGAAATCAACCTGCCGAGTCCCATGGGTTTGTGGTCAGACAAACGCCTGCTCAACATACCCGACAACACCCGCGTCTACCCCGACTTCGCCCGCCTCTACGGCGGCCAACTGCTGGCGGTGGACAACTGGCTCAGCCAACTCGGCGTACGCCAGCGCCAACGTCGCGGCCTGGGCCTGGAATTCCATCAGCTACGAGAATTCCGTGAAGGCGACAGCCTGCGCCAGATCGACTGGAAAGCCACCGCCCGCCAACGCACACCCATCGCCCGTGAGTACCAGGACGAGCGCGACCAGCAAATCATCTTCATGCTCGACTGTAGCCGCCGCATGCGCAGCCAGGACGGCGAACTCGCGCATTTCGATCACGCCCTCAATGCCTGCCTGCTGCTCAGTTACATCGCGTTGCGCCAGGGCGACGCGGTGGGCTTGAGCACCTTCGCCACTGACCACGCGCATTACCTCGCTCCGGTCAAAGGCAGCGGCCAGCTCAACGTGTTGCTCAACACGGTATATGACCTGAAAAGCACCCAACGCAGCGCCGACTACCAGGCCGCGACCACCCAGTTACTCGCCCGACAAAAACGCCGGGCGCTGGTGGTGCTGGTCACCAACCTGCGGGACGAAGACGATGAAGAATTGCTCACTGCGGTCAAACGCCTGAGCAAACTGCATCGTGTGCTGGTAGCTAGCCTGCGCGAAGACTTGCTCGACAGCCTGCGGCAAACGCCGGTGCAAACGTTGCCGGAGGCGCTGGCCTATTGTGGGACGGTGGATTATTTGAATGACCGGGCGCAGCTCCATGAGCGCTTGAGTGCTCATGGAGTGCCGGTGGTGGATGCTCGGCCTGGGGAGTTGGGGGCCGAGTTGGTGACGGCGTATTTGGGGTGGAAAAAAGCTGGGACGATGTAACGTCGAATCGTATATAAAATCGTCATATCACGATGTCTACATGAATATGACGTGCGAGCACGTACGACAGGCCTTCAATCCGGGTACTTACGAAAACCAATCCCCTGAAAGCTCTATCACAAGGAATCAATCATGGACGAGACAAACCTATTTGCTTCAGTGCTAACGCAGATCAATGAGAACCAACTGGCTTTGGGCGCCGCTATAGAAGAACTATCGAATTGGGTGGCGCAACGAGGGGGTACCGAAGTAGCGGATAACATCCGATGTGCAATGCAAACGATAGATCGAAACCAAGAATTCATCTCTTTGGCACTTATTTCTATCTCCACCGATTTTAAAGAATCACAGGTTCCAAAAAAGAATGCCCCTAATGACTAGCTAACCATCAAGAGTCGCAATTCTCCTCAGTTGTTACCCGATGCCTCTCATCGGGTAACAACTGACGCTCATGGTCAGTAATCTGCTTGTTGTCCTCCTCCCGACTTCTCGAATAGCAGCGCTAACGGCTACAGAATGAAGCGCATCTGCCTACAAGTGTCAGCGACCTGGGCTGATTGTGGGTGCTGTCCGTCCCGACATAAGGTTCTCCTTCCCTCGCTGCCGTCCATTCGTCTACCTCCGAATCGGCGGTAGCTCCAACAAGGAGTTAACCGTGTTAATGCCTCGACCCAATCCACGCAATACCATCCCGCGTTCCCCCTACGGAACCCTCGACTCAAGAAAACTCCAAGAAGCTGCCAACAGGGCTCTAGATCACTATCTAAAACAGGAAAACACTGAGCCGTGTTTTGCCAACGAGCGCCCCACCGAGGAACGATCCATGAAAATGTTCACCGTTGTCCCCGATGCCAATCCCGAAGCCTTGACCATCGAGACCTACGAAACCTTTTCGACGGTCAGCATTCTGCTGCTCGACCTGGCTGAAAGCCTGGACGACAAGCCGCGACATCTGGCCATGGCGATTTATCGGATGAGTGAGTTGGGGTTGATGCTGGTGGAGCGATCGCTAGATAACGAGAAGGCGATTAAAACGACGTAGCGACGAATCCCAGTAGCAGCAGGCTGTGCCAGCTGCTACTGGTTGCGGATTTGTCAGGCTGAAGCAGGCAATGGCTGAAAGCTGAAGTACTGCGTCAACGCCTCCATCAGCTGCCCATACTCCGGCGGTGCCGGTTGCAGGCTGAACCCGGCGTCATAATGGTGGGGCGTGGCGTCTTCATGGCACCACAGACAACACGCCTTCAGGTCAATGACCTGCTGGCAGCCGTCGCTGGCGGGGATTTTCAATCGCAGGTCAAAGTCGACGCCCACCATCATCGGCAACTGGCTGATGAGCATCAGCCCGTCGTTGGACAAGTTGCCCAGAAAGCCGATGGGTTTGTCGGTGACGCTGTTGAACACTTTCAGAAAATACGGCAGTTGATGCCGCTCGATCCGGCGGTCGGTAAACATGCGCAAATGGCCCAGCAAGGCCCTTAAGCAGGGCCGCACTAATGCTTCGGAACGTGCCGGCTCCTTGATAAGCCTGGGCGCGCTCTCCCCGATCCTGGTGCGTCAGCCCTTACAACGCTGACGTTTACTGCAGCCGATCACAGGTATCACCTCGGTTTAGAAGCAGGGTTCTAAAACCGATCCATTCGACTATAGCTCACCACCGCCGGGCGGCCAGCCGTTGCATGACAGCGGCCATCAGAACTGCGTCGGGCGCACGGCCGCCGCGCTGCGCGTCGGGTAATGGCCCAGGCTCTGCAAGGTTTCCAGACGGGCACGGGCGCGGTAGGCGTATTCGCTTTGCGGGTACGAGGCGATAATGAATTGATAAGTCTGCGCCGCATCGATGAACAGCTTCTGCCGCTCCAGGCACTGGCCGCGCATCATCGACACTTCCGGCTGTATGTAGCGACGGGAGCGACTGTCACGATCGACCTTGGACAGTTCGAGCATCACCTGCTCGCAGTTGCCGCGTTCGTAGGCGCTGTAGGCATTGTTCAAATGATGGTCCATCGACCAACGGGTGCAGCCCGTGACGCTGAGGACGCTGAGGGCAAGGGCGGCAATGGGCACGAATCGCATGGGGAATCTCCTGTCTTGCGCTCTGTATCGACCCGTTGGCGGAAATCTTCAGAACCGTTTACGCCGATTGTCGCGTTCAATAAAGAAAGCAATAAGTAGTGCAAACGAACAATGACTACACCCAAAGACCATAGTAGCCTCTGCTAGCGCTTGAACTCAGGAGTCTTTGCATGTCCGTCCGTCGTACCAAAATCGTCGCTACCCTTGGCCCGGCCAGTAACTCGCCGGAAGTTCTCGAACAGCTGATTCTGGCTGGCCTGGACGTCGCCCGCCTGAACTTCTCCCACGGCACCCCCGACGAGCACAAGGCTCGCGCGAAGCTGGTGCGTGACCTCGCTGCCAAGCACGGCCGCTTCGTCGCCCTGCTGGGTGACCTGCAAGGCCCGAAAATCCGTATCGCCAAATTCGCCAACAAGCGGATCGAGCTGAAGATCGGTGATCAATTCACCTTCTCCACCAGCCATCCACTGACCGAAGGCAACCAGCAAGTGGTCGGCATCGACTACCCGGACCTGGTGAAAGACTGCGGCGTGGGCGACGAGCTGCTGCTCGACGACGGCCGCGTGGTGATGCGCGTCGATACCGCCACCGCCACCGAACTGAATTGCACCGTGACCATCGGCGGCCCGCTGTCGGACCATAAAGGCATCAACCGTCGCGGTGGTGGCCTGACGGCGCCGGCCCTGACCGAGAAAGACAAGGCCGACATCAAGCTCGCCGCCGAAATGGAAGTCGACTACCTCGCCGTGTCCTTCCCGCGTGACGCCGCCGACATGGAATACGCCCGTCAACTGCGCGACGAAGCCGGCGGCACTGCCTGGCTGGTGGCGAAGATCGAACGCGCCGAAGCCGTGGCCGACGACGAAACCCTCGACGGCCTGATCAAGGCCTCCGACGCGGTGATGGTGGCCCGTGGTGACCTGGGCGTGGAAATCGGCGACGCCGAGCTTGTGGGCATTCAGAAGAAAATCATTCTGCACGCACGCCGCCACAACAAGGCCGTGATCGTCGCGACCCAGATGATGGAGTCGATGATCCAGAACCCGATGCCGACCCGCGCCGAAGTATCCGACGTAGCCAACGCCGTGCTCGACTACACCGACGCCGTGATGTTGTCGGCCGAAAGTGCTGCTGGCCTGTACCCGCTGGAAGCGGTGCAAGCCATGGCGCGCATCTGCATCGGCGCTGAAAAG
Source organism: Pseudomonas sp. P1_A1 (assembly GCF_056406935.1). Taxonomy (NCBI): domain Bacteria; kingdom Pseudomonadati; phylum Pseudomonadota; class Gammaproteobacteria; order Pseudomonadales; family Pseudomonadaceae; genus Pseudomonas; species Pseudomonas sp. P1_A1. The sequence goes on from NZ_JBFTZE010000007.1 coordinate 195,309, forward strand.
CACCCGACCAGCAAGACCTCCAGCCACCGCATCGGCAAGGAATTCGAGCGCTGCGACGAGAGCATCGCGCTGGCAACCATGTACACCGCCAACCACTTCCCAGGCGTGAAAGCGATCATCGCGCTGACCGAAAGCGGCTACACCCCGCTGATCATGTCGCGTATCCGCTCGTCGGTGCCGATTTACGCGTTCACCCCGCACCGCGAAGCCCAGGCCCGCGCAGCGATGTTCCGTGGCGTGTACACCGTTCCGTTCGACCCGGCCTCGCTGGCACCAAACGAAGTCAGCCAGAAAGCCATCGACGAGCTGGTCAAGCGCGGCGTCGTACAGAAAGGTGACTGGGTGATCCTGACCAAGGGCGACAGCTACCACACCACCGGCGGTACCAACGGCATGAAGATCCTGCACGTGGGCGACCCGCAGGTCTGAGTGACCGATTGCTGAAAAACAAAAGCCCCGCCATGTGAATGGCGGGGCTTTTTTTCGTCTGTGGTGATCGTTCCCACGCGCAGCAAAGGAATGCAGCCCGGGACGCTCTGCGTCCCAAAAGCCGAACGCGGAGCGTCCGTTGAGGCATTCCCACGCAGAGCGTGGGAACGATCGGTTAGTGTTTGCTGATAAACGCTGACAACGCCGCCATCGCTTCCGGCGAGCGCAACCGCTGGGTGAACAACGCGCCCTCTTCTATGACCTGGCGCAGCTGTTCCCGGTCCGGCGCTTCCTCAGGATCGCTGTCGGCAAGTCGTAACCCCTCCGCCAGTTGGCTGTACATGGCGCGGGTCAGGGCGTTTTTCTTTTCCGGGCGGTTGAGGCGCAGGGTCAGTAAACCGCGCTCACGCTCAAACTGGATGACGTCGGGCATGGCGTGTCCTGATCTGAGAGGATCAACTGTGGCGAGGGAGCATGCTCCCGCTTGACCGGGCTGGCGCTCCAGTGCGCAGCGCTCACAAACTTTTGGGGCCGCTACGCAGCCCAGCGGGAGCAAGCTCCCTCGCCACAAAAATCAGCGCTCAACCATGGGGGACAAAGACATCCGCCAGCAGTTGATTGCGCGGCAAACCCGCCAGGTACAGGCGCCGGGCAAAGGCGTCGACGCTGTCGGGTGCTCCGCAGACTAAGGCCAGGGTTTGCCGGGAAACAAGGCGCAGTTGCGCCAAAGCCGCGGGCAACTCGGCCGCCGTCCACAGCTCGATGCTGAGGTTTTCACGGCCCTCGGCCATGGCTTGCAGGGGTTTGGCCAGATAATGCTCACCGGCATCATGGGCCAGGTGAATAACGCGGATGGCACCTTGGTGATCCTGACGCAACGCTTCGCGCAGAATACCGAACAACGGCCCCAGACCGGTGCCGGCCGCCAGCAACCACAGCGGTCGGGTGTGCCAGCCCGAGTCGTAATGCAGCGCCCCGCCGCGCAACTCGCCGAGGCGGATCGGGTCGCCGATTTTCAAGCGCCGCGCCGCATCACTGAATTCCCCCGGTTGGCGGCAATCGAGGTGGAACTCCAGAAAACGGTCTTCCTCCGGCAGGCTGGCCAGGGAATATGGCCGCGCCACCTGCCCCGCCCACAACACCAGATGCTGCCCCGCCTGATAGCGCAACGGGCGCTCGCTGGTCAGGCGCAAGCGCAACACGCTGGCGCTCAGCCAATCGCTGGCGACCACTTGCGCGGCAAGACCATCGCGCAGCGGGTCAAAAGTTTCGACTTGCAGATCGTCAACCACCTGGCACTGACAGGCCAACCGCCAGCCCTGTTGGCGCTGTTCATTGCTCAAGGCATCGGGACGGCTGTCGCTGGGCAGGCCCTCGACACATTTGACCAGGCACGCGTGGCAACTACCGGCGCGGCAGCTGTAGGGCACCGGCACGCCGTTTTGATTGAGGGCATCGAGCAGGTTACTGCCCGCCTCCACTGCCCATTGGCGTTCGCCGACCCGTAACTCAGGCATCGACATTCTCCCAGGCGGCCGCGCAACGGTTACGGCCGTCACGCTTGGCGCGGTACAGCGCCTGATCGGCGCAGTGCAAGGCACGATCCAGATCGTCACCCAATTCCAATAAGGTCATGCCCGCCGACAGGCTGAGATGGGCGATCTCCAGGCCGACCAATTCGACATCCATGAAGGCTATGCGCAAGCGCTCGCAACAGGCCGTCAGGCGCTCGGCATCGCAATCGGGCAACAGCACCACGAATTCTTCACCGCCATAACGGGCCAGAATATCGCCATCGCGCAGGCAGGCCGTGGCCACTCCGGCGAACGCTTGCAGCACCTGATCGCCGGCGGCGTGGCCGTGAACATCGTTGATGCGTTTGAAGTGGTCGAGGTCGATCAGCGCCAGGCCATGCACCACACCGACTTCCATGGCGTTCAGCTCGCGGGAGGCCAGGCGCAGGAAATGCCGGCGGTTGAACAGCCCGGTGAGTTCGTCGGTCGCCACCAGGCCTTCGAGCTGGCGCATCATCCCGCGCAGGGTGTCCTGATGCGCCTGCAAGGCGAACCGCCGCTGCCGCATACGCTGGCGCGACACCTGGACGTAACGGGCATAGAGCACCAGCCAGCCGAGTACCACAAACAGCACGCACACCTGCAACAGGGCTTGCGTGGGGTCGTGCAGCTTGAAGTGGTAAAGCCCCCATAACGTGATGGCGCTGAAACTGAAGAACACCAGCAACGCGCAACGCACAAAAGCAATACGCGACAGATGAAACAGCCCGAACAACAGGATCAGCAGGTAAAACACCAGAAACGCACCGCGGGCCTCGTCCAGATGGGCGATCAGCCAGGATTGCCAACCCAGCCCCAGCAGTATTTGCACTTCGGTCAGGCTGGGGTCGGAACAGCGCAGGTTCGTGCCGCTGTAAAACACCGCGAACAACACGGCCTGGCTGAACACCGTCAACACGCTGCCGATCACCATGCCGGCAAGGGAGTCGTCGTAATGGCCGGTGAAAAACGCCAGCCACACCAGCAGCAAGGCCAGGGCATAAGTGCCGGCCGCAAGGGCAAAGCGTTTGAGCAAAAGCCGCTGGATGGCGTTATGGGTCAATCGTTGATTCACCGTGCGAAAGGAGGCTGATCGAGTGTCCTACTCTACAGGCCGGATGCCACTTTAGTGGCGAGTCTGATAAATGACCATTCAATTTTTGGGGCGAAATTCTGGCGTCAGAACGATGACTGACTTCCCCCGGTAGGAGCAGCCTTCGGCAGCTCCTACAAATGTATGCGCCATGACCAACTACCGGGCGCGCCAGCCAATACCGACCTATGCGACCAACGTTTGACTGTCAACGGATGTACCCGCCTTTGATGCGCGGTATACTGCCGCGCCTTTTTAGCGTCGCGCCAGCATGCCCGGCGTGCCTTGAAAGGTGTCTGCGACCGACCGATGCACCCAAGCCGCAGGCACCTTATTGAATGTTCCCGTCTTTTAGAGGAGCGCGACTCGATGACCGTGATCAAGCAAGACGACCTGATTCAGAGCGTTGCTGACGCCCTGCAATTCATTTCTTACTACCACCCCGTGGATTTCATCCAGGCGATGCACGAGGCCTACCTGCGTGAAGAATCGCCGGCAGCCCGCGATTCCATCGCGCAAATCCTGATCAACTCGCGCATGTGCGCCACCGGCCACCGCCCGATCTGCCAGGACACCGGCATCGTCACCGTGTTCGTGCGCGTAGGCATGGACGTACGTTGGGATGGCGCCACCATGGGCCTGGACGACATGATCAACGAAGGTGTGCGCCGGGCTTACAACCTGCCGGAAAACGTCCTGCGTGCCTCGATCCTCGCCGACCCGGCGGGCGCTCGTAAAAACACCAAGGACAACACCCCGGCCGTTATCCACTACTCCATCGTTCCGGGTAACACCGTGGAAGTGGACGTGGCGGCCAAGGGCGGCGGTTCCGAGAACAAGTCGAAGATGGCCATGCTCAACCCGTCCGACTCGATCGTCGACTGGGTTTTGAAAACCGTTCCGGAAATGGGCGCCGGCTGGTGCCCACCGGGCATGCTCGGCATTGGCATCGGCGGYACCGCCGAGAAAGCCGCCGTGATGGCCAAGGAAGTGTTGATGGAATCCATCGACATTCACGAACTGAAAGCGCGCGGCCCGCAGAACCGTATCGAAGAGATGCGTCTGGAGTTGTTCGAGAAGGTCAACCAACTGGGCATCGGCGCCCAGGGCCTCGGTGGCCTGACCACCGTGCTCGACGTGAAGATCATGGATTACCCGACCCACGCCGCCTCCCTGCCGGTGTGCATGATCCCGAACTGCGCCGCCACCCGTCACGCGCACTTCGTGCTCGACGGTTCCGGCCCGGCCTCGCTGGAAGCGCCACCTTTGGACGCCTACCCGGAAATCGTCTGGGAAGCCGGCCCGTCGGCCCGTCGCGTCAACCTCGACACCCTGACCCCGGAAGAAGTGCAGAGCTGGAAGCCGGGCGAAACCGTCCTGCTCAACGGCAAGATGCTTACCGGTCGCGACGCGGCGCACAAGCGTATGGTCGAGATGCTGAACAAGGGCGAAACCCTGCCGGTGGACCTGAAAGGTCGCTTCATCTACTACGTCGGGCCGGTTGATCCGGTGCGCGAAGAAGTGGTGGGCCCTGCCGGTCCGACCACCGCGACGCGGATGGACAAGTTCACCCGTCAGATCCTCGAGCAAACCGGCCTGTTGGGCATGATCGGCAAATCCGAGCGCGGCCCTACCGCGATCGAAGCGATCAAGGACCACAAGGCCGTTTACCTGATGGCAGTGGGCGGCGCGGCTTACCTGGTGGCGCAAGCGATCAAGAAATCCCGCGTGGTGGCGTTCGCCGAACTGGGGATGGAAGCGATCTACGAGTTCGACGTGAAAGACATGCCGGTCACTGTGGCGGTTGATAGCAAGGGTGAGTCGGTACACATCACCGGGCCTGCGATCTGGCAGCAGAAGATCAGCGAAAGCCTGGCGGTAGAAGTGCAGTAAGTACTACGTCCTGCCCGTACGGCCGGTTCATCGATACTGATGACCCGGCCGTTTTTTATMCAGCGCTTCAACTATTTTCGTTATAGAAAAACTTTCAGTTCAATCAATTTGATCTTGGAAAACCCTCCTCCCCTGTCAGATCTGACAGGTTACGTCTCGCCTCAGCCTTGATAGCGTTAATCCACCCACGCCCACCGCGTGTGCACCGGATGAAATCATGGCCGATCAAGACCTCAGCATCACCACGCCCTCCATCGCTAAAAGCTCATCGATCGCCATGATCGGCCAGGGCTTGCGCGGCGTGGGCCCGACCGGCGAAGCGTCATTCCAGCTGCCGCTGCCGATTTCTCCCGGACGCGGCGCCGACCCGCAGCTTGCGCTTACTTACAGCAGTCAGTCCGGCAATGGCCCGTTCGGCCTCGGCTGGAATCTGAACAACGGTCAAATCCGTCGTCGAACCAACAAGGGCGTGCCGCTGTATGGCGACGATGACGAAATCATCGGTCACGATTCGCAGATCTGCACGAAAGAACGCAATGTGGACGGCACGATCAAGTCCCGCACCGAAAGCAGCTTCAATGGCAAGGACATCGGTCCTCACACGGTGGTGCGCTTCACGCCGGAGGTCGAAAGCGATTTCAGCATCAGGGAACGCTGGGAGCCTGTCATCGCCCCGCCGGGCGAGCCGAAGGCGATTTTCTGGCTGGTGTCCGGCCCGGACGGTTCGTTGCATATGTACGGAAAAACAGCGGACTCGCGCGTGGCGGATCCGGGCGATCCGCTACGCGTGGGGATCTGGCTGCTCTGTGAAAGCATGACCGCCCACGGCGAACATATCTGTTACGTCTACAAGGCCGACGACCAGGACCCCGACCCTGTTCATGACTACAGTGCCCAGCGCTATCTGCATCAGGTCTTGTATGGCAACTTCACCGCCAGCCAGGATCTGTACAGCTGGACGGTCGATCATCTGACCGATCTGTACTGGCATTTTCATTTGCTGTTCGACTATGGGGAACGCCCCGTTTCCCTGACCGAAAAACCTGAATATGACGTCACCACCCTGCAACCCTGGCTGACCCGCCAGGATGCTTTCTCGGCCTTCGGGCACGGCTTTGAAGTCGGCACGCGCCGGCGCTGCGAGCAGGTGTTGATGTTTCATCAATTTCCCGTCGAACTACGCGCCAAAAAGGTACTGGTCCGGCGGCTGCTGCTCAAGTACAACGAGCACATGGAGAGTTGGAGCTACAGCCAGATCACCTCGGCCCACTATCAGGCCTGGGATGCCAGCGGCTTTGTGGAAAACACCCCACCGGTGCAGTTCGAGCATTCACCTTTGAGCATCAACAAAACACCCGTACGGTTGCTCGAACCCGACAACATGCCGGGCATCGAGGATGGCGGGTTCTACCAGTGCGTCGACCTTTACGGCGAAGGCTTGCCGGGTTTTCTCTGCCGCTATGACCAGTGCTGGTACTACCGGGAACCGTTGCGTACCGCGTCGGGGCCGGATGACATCGGTTACAGCCCATGGAAAGCGCTGGAAAACATTCCGGTGGCGAACCGCAATAAACCGGTGCTTCAGATACTGACCGATCTGACCGGCGATGGCCGTCTCGACTGGATCACGGCCCAACCGGGCTTGAGTGGTTTCCGCACGTTGAATGCAGATCGCACATGGGCCGAATTCAAGACCTTTGCCCAGTTCCCGGTAGAGTTTTTCAGTGCGTACTCACAGCTGGGCGACCTGGCTGGTGAGGGGCTTCTTTCGCTGGCAGTGATCGGGCCGCGCTCCGTGCGCGTTTACCGCAATAATCTTGAAGACGGTTTCCAGCAGGCTGAAGAGGTTCCCCATGAGCCCGGGGATGACCGGCTTCCCTTGTTCAGCAATGCCCCCAGCGAACTGGTGTTTCTGGGCAACCTGCTGGGCAGCGACACGACTGAGTTGTGCCGCATCCGCCACGACGAAATCAAATGCTGGCCAAATCTGGGCCATGGCAAATTCGGCAAGGGGCGGGTGCTCCCCGGTCCCGTGTTCGAGTACCACGAGTTCGATTCCGCACGGGTGCGGATCGCCGACCTCGACGGATCCGGGGCACCGGCATTGATCTATCTGAAGTCCGATGCGTTCGAGATTTATCTGAACCGTGGCGGCAAGGGCCTGGAGAGGGACCCGATCAGCGTGCCATGGCCTGAGGGTGTCCGATACGACCGACTGTGCGAGGTCACGTTCGCCGACCTGCAAGGCCTGGGCTGTGCCAGTCTGATCCTGACGGTGCCGCACATGAAGTCGCGCCACTGGCGCTACGACTTTGTGTCGGCCAAACCCTATCTGATCACCTCCAGCAACAACAACATGGGATGCAGTGCCCGCGTCGTCTACCGCAGTTCGGCGCAGGAATGGCTGGATGAAAAGCAGGAACGGCTTTCTGATAAGCCGCTGGAAGTCCCTGTGTGCTTTTTGCCGCTCACTGTGCAGGTTGTCAGTCGGCAATTGCAGCTGGACGAAATCACCGGCAACTGCCTGAGCCAGGGGTTCAAATACCGCGAAGGTTATTACGACCCGATTGCTCGTGAGTACCGGGGGTTCGGCCATGTGGAACAGACCGACAGCGAAAGCGCCACGGGTGCGGAGGATGCCGGTTTTACTGCGCCAGTGCGGACCTGTAGCTGGTTCGTCATCGGCCAGTTCATGGATCCGTCACGTGATGAGTATTTCGACAGGGATCCTGATGCCGTGCCGCTGGGCAAAACGTTGATCAGCGACTATGACCCTGTCAATGAATTCGACGTACCGTTCACACCGCCCGACGACAGCACCCTCCCGTATGAAATCGCCCGGGGGATGTCCGGGACGCTCATGCGGGTCGAAACCTACAACGGCGAAGACGACCCGCTCACGGCACGGCCTTACGCGGTCGAAGAGTATCGCTACCTGGTTCGCCAGGTGCGGCCTAAAGGTGAACACTATCCCGATGCGATCATCCTGCCTCTACCGGTCGAGAAGATCAGCTACCAGTACGAACAATTTATCGACGACCCCTTGTGCCGGCATGAAATCAATCTGCGCTGGAGCAAGTATGGTCTGCCCACGCACTCAGTGGCCATCAGCTATGCACGCCGCCGAACTGCAGGGGACACCCCGCCCTTTACCGACCCCGATGAACAACAGTGGTGGCGCGACGCCCATGACGACGCCCAGCAGTCTTACTACCTGAGCGAAACCCGCGCCCGGTTCATTGATCTGGATGAAAATCCGCAGCGTCGGCGGCTGGGCCTGCCCTGGCAGCAACGCAGCAATGCGTTGAAATTGCCCAAAGGCAAGCTACCGTCGGGTCTCAACCCGCAAGAAGTGTCCTACAAGGCACTGACAGAGCATCACGACTCGCCCGCCTGGAATACGCTGAGGGAGTTGACCGGGCAATCCGTGCAACGCTACCTGAAGACCGAAGACGGCACTGTATTGCCTGATGATCCTCCTCAAGAGGCGGCCGAATTCGAGGCCCTGGCCGGTCCACTGGAGGTGGCGCAACTGGACAAGACCGCGCTGGACGCCTACGGCATTCTGCCGCCGCCCTTCAACATCCGGGATGAACTGAAAGAAATCGGTTACACGCCGATGGATCCTCTGTTCGAGGAGCCGCCCGAGGAAGGCACCGAAAAAAATTTGTGGTCGTCGCACCACGGATTGGCCAAGTACGACAATCTGGCCGGGTTCTTCAAAGTGCTCGAGTACCACGAGACGCCCAGTCATGGCGTGACGAAAGCCGAGTACGACGACTATCGACTGGCGATCAAAAGCGTCGAACTGCCCGATGGTTGCACGACCCGGATCGAATACGACTATCACGCGCTGCAACCCGTGCGCATCATCGATGCCAACGAAAATACTCAGGAAGCCATTTACGAACCATCCGGACAGCCCCTGGCCATCAGTTTTTACGGCACCGAAAACGGCAGCGCCGCTGGCTTCAAGCCTTTGAGCGACTTCGAGCGCCCGATGGATCATCGCCCGGGTCCGGCTATCGAGAACCCGGTGGATGCCATCCAACAAGCCGCCAGTACGTTGCGCAAGGATCTGTTCAGCTGGATGGGGCAGCTACCGCCAGCTGTCAGCCCCGAACTGCTTGCTGAATGGATCGCCAACGGTGATGTCCTGCCCAGCGGACATATTTGCGCCAGCGCCCGCCAACGGTTGCAGCAAGGTGCAGCGATGAATGCGTCGGAACAAGCGTTGAGCGAACTCATCGCCACGGTTCGCCGCGAGCCGGTGCACAGCGTCGTCCTCAGCGCCGACCGTTACCCCGACGATCCTGTCCCGGCACAGATCCAGATCGTCAAAGCCTGCGTGGACGGCTTCGGCCGGGCGCTGCAAACCCAGCAATTGGTCGAGCCCGGCATGGCCTATGCGGTGGATGCCGACGGCAAGCTGATCATCGAGAACGGCCAGTTTCTTGAGGTATTCGCGGATCCGCGCTGGCGCATCAGCGAACGGGTCGAATACAACAATAAAGGCCTGCCGGTCCGGCAGTTCCGGCCGTTTTTCGCCAACACCCATGGCTACGTCGACGACCAGTCCCTGCACCAGCTCGGCTATTTCGATCAGCTGTTCTATGACGTGCTGGGCCGCGCGATCAAACTGATAAACGCCAAAGGGTATTTTTCCCGCGAGACGTATCATCCCTGGTATCACATCAGCGAAGACTTCAATGATACGGCCGAGCCGCCACCGGCGAAGCAAGCACGGAGATTGCACTGATGTCTGTCGCCATCCATCGACGCACGCCGTCGCTTCAGGTGAATGACAGCCGTGGTCTTGCGGTTCGCCGGATCGCCTACCTGCGTACCGTGGTCGGTGAAACGCCTGTCGCGCTGGTGACCCGGCAACAATATGATGTTGCCGGGCGATTGGTGACGCAATGGGATCCGCGATTGACGGTCGCGGCTCAGACCGATATGCACAATCTGTCGGGGGAGCCCTTGTTCAGCCATCATGTGGATGGGGGGCGCACCGTTCGTTTGATCGGCCTTGCGGGCGAGACACTCCAAGTGTGGGACGGGCGCGGTACGCGGCTACGTTACGAATACAACTCGCAACAGCGGCTGATCGCCGTGCATGAACGGGCCGCAGGTGAACCCGAACAGACCACCGAACGGATCTTCTTCGGTGGCAGCTCGCCCGAGGCGACCACCCGTAATGCGTGTGGCCGGGTCATCGAACACCTCGACCCCGCCGGCCAGCTCACCATTAGCAGCTACGATCTCAACGGGCAACCGCTGACCGAAACCCGACGTTTTCTCAACACGTCGAGTACACCGCACTGGACCCCAGACCCAGAGGATAACGAGCCTCAACTCGAACCCGAACGGTTTGCCACGAGCCACACCTACGACGCAACCGGCGCCTCGCTCAGCCGGCTCGACGCACGCAGTCACCTTCAATCCATGACCTACAACGTCGCCGGCCAATTAAGCAACATCGCCCTGCAACCTGCGAGGCAGCCACAGACCGTGGTGTATCACAGCCCGAGTTACAACGCCCACGGCCAACTTGAAAGCCAAACGTACGGCAACGGCACCGTCGATACGGCTACCTATAACCCGGCCGATGGGCGCGTGGTCGAACTCAAAACTCAATCGGCCATTGGCCAAACGCTGCAGCATTCGCGCTACACCTATGATCAGATGGGCAATGTCCTGGAGATCGTCGACCTGACCTTCACCCCCCGGCACTTCGCCAACCGGCGCATCACGAACAGCCAGGACTTTCGCTACGACAGCCTGGGTCGGCTGATCTATGCCACCGGCTGCGAAGCACAGGTGGACCCTGGCCATCCCGGCCTGCCGGACCTGAGCCCGATAGACGACAGCCTTTTGCGTAACTATTCGCAAAATTTTTCCTACAACGCCAACGGCGGCATGACCCTCCTGAGCCACCACAGTGACCATCCCGGGCAGTCCAAAACCCTGGAAATGGTGATCGCCCCCCAGAGCAACCGGGCACTGTCCAAGGACGGGGCCGAACCCGACTTTGCCAACAGCTTCGATCGATGCGGCAACCAGATTTTGTTGCAGCGCGGTGGTCAGCCCCTGCTCTACAACCTGCGCAACCAGCTCCTACGCTGCACGACGGTAGCCCGTGCCCTTCCCGCCGAGAGCGATCATGAACAGTTTGTCTATGGGGCCGACGGCAAACGACTGAGAGTCCTGCGAACCACTCTGGCGAAAAATACCGCGCTGATCGCCCAGATCCGTCATCTGCCGGGACTGGAGTTGCACGATGAAACGGACCAAGCCTTGGAAGTCATTGTGATCGACGCAGCCCCTCGCACGATCCGCTGCCTGCATTGGGCCAGCGGCAACCCGGGGATAGAGGATTATCAGCTGCGCTATAGCCATGGCGATCATCTGGGCTCATGCACCCTCGAGACGGACAAGAGCGGCCTGTTGATCAACCGTGAGCGATTCCATGCGTTTGGCACCACCGCCTCGTGGGCGAGCCGTTCGGTCGTGGAAGCGGACTACAAAACCGTGCGTTATAGCGGCAAAAAAATGGATGCCAGCGGTTTGTACAATTACGGGCTGCGCTATTACGCACCGTGGCTAAGGCACTGGATCGGCCCGGATCCATTGGGGAATGTGGACGGGTTGAATCGGTATTCGATGGTGAGGGGTAACCCGATGAACTTTGTTGATGAGCAAGGGGCCATGATGACGCCTCCTCCTTTATCGCCTGGACAAGTAGCGATTAATGTCCCCTCCACATCGTCGTCACGCAGAAGTTCCACTGCAAGCAATACGTCGCAAGTCTCTAGCACGCCTGCACTGGTGGACAATCCTGGAGAAAATCCTCCAGGCAAGTTGCCGCCCAAGCCTGAGCAATCGTGGGGTGAATGGGGCAAGGGAATGGCTTTAGCGGCCGTCAACTCTAGAGTCGGGTTGGCGTTGCTTCCGGTCGGAACATCATCACCTGCCAACGCAGCAATCGTCGCAACGCTGCTGACCGCAGCGGTACAGCTCACAGTGCACGCCACTATTTTCAACCCGGGCTGGTCTCCACCGGGCACGTGGAGTCCTGAGGGTGACGGTTCAATCCCGCCCAAAGACGTCACGCAAGACGCCAACCGTATCTTCAATATGACCAACGCCGGTGTAACCGCTGCCGGAACTTTGGCCGGGGTCGTGCTGGGTCCGGTAGTGGGGGGGTACGTCGACGAGTTCAGAGGCACCAAGGTCAAAGCGGACAACAAAGCCCAGGCAGGCAAGTGGATAGACACAATAGACAGGCTGATTGCGGAGCAGCGCCTTTTGGATGAAGTGTCTGTAAAGGCACAGACATCGCTGCGTGAACAGGTGCTGGAAGTCGAAGCGTTGACAGGCATTACCTGGCAAACAATGGGGATGCTCGAGAAAATTACCCGTTTGAGACCAGAAAACACCAGCGAAAGCAATGCATCGTCGCGTCGAGGATCCATATCCTCTCCCGGTGACACTGTTTTTCGCAGAGCAGGGTCAAGCCGAACTCCGATGCGCAGGACCAACATCCTTCGCTGACGGCTCAAGGGCGCCAGAACTTCTGACGCCTTTGTCTCTTCCGACGGGCACCATGCTATGGTGCCCGCCCGACCTACTCTCTGTTTGCGCCAGCATGCTGCCGACTTCCCGTACCCTGCGTCTGTCGTTGTATACCCTGCTAATCGTCGCCGGTGCCGTCCTCGCCGCCACCCTGGCCATCCGCCACGCCGAACGTCAGGCGCTGGAAGAAGACGCCGCCCGCGCCAACCAGCAACTGGCGCTGTACGCCAATTCCCTGCACACCCTGATCGACCGCTACCGCGCCCTGCCCGCCGTGCTGGCACTGGACCCGGAACTGCGTTCGGCATTAAACGGTCCGGTCAGCGCCGAACAGCAGGCCGCCCTGAATCGCAAACTGGAAAAAATCAACGGTGCCGCGCAGTCCTCGACCCTGGAACTGCTCGACCGCACCGGCCTGGCCGTGGCCGCCAGCAATTGGCGTTTGCCCAGCAGTTACGTCGGCCACAACTACGGTTTTCGCCCCTACTTCAGCCAGACCCGCACCCAGGGCGCCGGGCGCTTTTATGCGGTAGGCGTAACCAGTGGCATTCCCGGGTACTTCCTGTCCAGCGCGGTGACCGACGACAGTGGCGAGTTCCTCGGCGCCATGGTGGTGAAACTGGAATTCCCGGAGCTTGAGCGCGAATGGCGTCAGGGCAGCGACACACTGCTGGTCAGCGATGCGCGCGGGATCATCTTCATCGCCAACCAGCCGGGTTGGCGCTATCGCCAATTGAAACCGCTGAGCGACAGCGACCGCGCCGAACTCAAAGCCACCCGGCAATACGACAAACAACCGCTGACCCCGCTTGAGTATCAATCGGTGCGACGCTTCGACGACAACAGTGCCCTGACCCGGGTCGATGGCCCCGACGGCGGGGCGGATTACCTTTGGGAATCGCTGCCGCTGGCCGCCGAAGGCTGGACGCTGCACCTGTTGCGTCGCCCGCAAATCGCCTTCGAAGACCGCCGCAACGCCGGACTCGCCGCCGCCGGTGCCTGGTTGACGCTGGTGTTTCTGTTGTTGTTCCTCAATCAGCGTTGGCGGCTGGCGAAATTGCGTCAGCGCAGCCGTGAAGAACTCGAGCAACTGGTGGAAGAACGCACCCGGGATTTGCGCACCGCCCAGGACGGTCTGGTGCAATCGGCCAAACTCGCGGCCCTCGGCCAGATGTCGGCCGCCCTCGCCCATGAAATCAATCAGCCCCTGACCGCTCAGCGCATGCAGCTTGCTACGCTGAGGCTGCTGCTCGATCACGGCCGGGTCGACGAGGCCTACAAGGCATTGAAACCGGTGGACGACATGCTCACGCGCATGGCCGCCCTGACCGGTCACCTGAAAACCTTCGCCCGCAAAAGCCCCAGCGGTTTGCGCGAACGGCTGGATCTGGCGGCGGTGGTGGATCAGGCCCTGCAATTGCTCGACGCGCGCCTGCGCGATGAGCAGGTCAGCCTGGTGCTGCACCTGACTCGCCCGGCCTGGGTGCGTGGCGATGCGATTCGTCTGGAACAGGTGCTGATCAACCTGCTGCGCAACGCCCTGGACGCCATGCAGGGCAAACCCTGCAAGCGTCTGGAGATTCGCCTCGAAGCCGATGAACAACTGTGGCGCCTGAGTGTCATCGACAATGGCGGCGGCATTGCCGAAGAACATTTGAGCCAGGTGTTCGATCCGTTCTTCACCACCAAACCGGTGGGTGATGGCCTGGGCTTGGGGCTGGCCGTGTCCTTTGCCATCGTCCACGAAGCGGGCGGACGCCTGAGCGCCGATAATGGCGAAAAAGGCGCGGTGTTCACCCTGACGTTGCCCATCGATTTGGAGGTAGCTGCCTGATGCTCAATTCGGTGATGGTGGTCGATGACGAAAGCAGCATCCGCAGCGCCGTCGAACAGTGGCTGAGCCTGTCGGGGTTCGAGGTGCAACTGTTCAGCCGCGCCGATGAGTGCCTGGCGCAACTGCCGAAACATTTCCCCGGGGTGATTCTCAGCGATGTGCGCATGCCCGGCATGAGCGGGCTGGAGCTGCTGGCCGAAGTGCAGCGGCGCGACGCCGATTTACCGGTGATTTTGCTGACCGGTCACGGCGATGTACCGATGGCCGTCGAAGCGATGCGCGATGGCGCTTACGATTTCCTTGAAAAGCCCTTCAGTCCGGAAACCCTGCTGAGCAGCCTGCGCCGGGCGCTGGACAAGCGCCGTCTGGTGCTGGAAAACCGTGCCCTGCACGAGCAGGCGGACAATCGCGCCAAACTCGATGCCACCCTGCTGGGAGTGTCCCGTGGTTTGCAGACGCTGCGCCGGCAGGTGCTGGATCTGGCAACGCTGCCGGTCAATGTGCTGATCCGTGGCGAAACCGGCAGCGGCAAGGAACTGGTTGCCCGTTGCCTGCACGACTTCGGCCCCCGCGCCGACAAACCCTTCGTCGCCTTGAACTGCGCGGCGATTCCCGAGCAGTTGTTCGAGGCCGAACTGTTCGGCCATGAGAGCGGCGCGTTCACCGGCGCCCAAGGCAAGCGCATCGGCAAGCTTGAATACGCCGACGGCGGCACGCTGTTTCTCGATGAAATCGAAAGCATGCCGCTGGCCCAGCAAGTGAAACTGCTGCGGGTGTTGCAGGAGCAGAAGCTTGAGCGATTGGGCTCCAATCAGAGTATCCGCGTGGATTTGCGCATCATCGCTGCGACCAAGCCCGACTTGCTGGATGAAGCCCGGGCCGGGCGTTTTCGCGAGGACCTGGCGTATCGCTTGAACGTCGCCGAGCTGCGACTGCCGCCGTTGCGCGAGCGGCGTGAAGACATTCCACTGCTGTTCGAGTTCTTCGCGCAGAGTGCCGCCGAACGTCTTGGCCGTACCTTTCCACCGTTGAGCGGGCCGCAATTGAGCCATCTGCTGAGCCACGACTGGCCGGGCAATGTGCGCGAGCTGGCGAACGTCGCCGAACGGCAGGTGCTGGGGCTCGGTGAGCCGGAACCGGCGGGGATCGATCCCGGCCAGTCGCTGGCGGCGCAGGCGGAAGCTTTCGAAGCGCATTGCCTGCGCGCGGCGTTGACCCGGCACAAGGGCGATGTGAAAGCGGTGCTTGAAGAGCTGCAACTGCCGCGCCGTACCTTCAATGAAAAGATGCAGCGGCATGGGTTGAGCCGGGAGATGTTCCTCAGCGAATGACTATTAGGATCAAAAGATCGCAGGCTTCGCCAGCTCCTACGGGTGTACGCCAATCCCATGTAGGAGCTGCCGAAGGCCGCGATCTTTTCGGCGGTTTCCCGCTCACCACCCTCCGAAAGATAAGCGGATTTCCGCTCACCAAAACCTCAAACCCCCACTAAACCGGCCCTCCTCTCCTTGGCACAGCTCCTGCTATAGCCCTCGCAGGCTGCGTTTCAACGCGCTCCACAAAAACAATTAAATGAAGGATCCTTCAATGGATAACTCCAACGCCCTGCCCCTTGGGTCGGCTGCCGTGCCGGCTAAAGAAAGAAGCACCGCCAGCCGGATCAAATCGATCTTCAGCGGTTCTGTCGGCAACATGGTCGAGTGGTACGACTGGTACGTCTACGCCGCCTTCTCCCTGTACTTCGCCAAAGTCTTCTTCCCCAAAGGCGACACCACCGCCCAACTGCTCAACACCGCCGCAATCTTCGCCGTGGGCTTCCTGATGCGCCCGATCGGCGGTTGGCTGATGGGCCTCTACGCTGACAAGGCCGGCCGTAAAGCCGCGCTCATGGCGTCGGTCTACCTGATGTGCTTCGGCTCGCTGCTGATCGCCCTGAGCCCGGGCTATGAAACCATCGGTATCGGCGCGCCGATCCTGCTGGTGTTCGCCCGCCTGCTGCAAGGTTTGTCGGTGGGGGGTGAGTACGGCACCTCGGCGACGTACCTCAGTGAGATGGCGACCAAGGAACGTCGCGGCTTCTACTCCAGCTTCCAGTACGTGACGCTGATCTCCGGCCAGCTCATCGCTCTGGGTGTGCTGATCGTGCTGCAAAATTTCCTGACCACCGAAGAGCTGTACGCCTGGGGCTG
Organism: Pseudomonas sp. P1_A1; assembly: GCF_056406935.1. Classification (NCBI taxonomy): domain Bacteria; kingdom Pseudomonadati; phylum Pseudomonadota; class Gammaproteobacteria; order Pseudomonadales; family Pseudomonadaceae; genus Pseudomonas; species Pseudomonas sp. P1_A1. Next base: position 211,875 of record NZ_JBFTZE010000007.1, read on the forward strand.
GCGCATTCCGTTCGCCATCGGCGCGCTGTGTGCCGTGGTCGCGCTGTATCTGCGTCGTGGCATGGAAGAAACCGAGTCGTTCACCAAGAAAGAGAAAGCCCGAGAAAGCGCGATGCGCACCTTGCTGCGCCATCCCAAGGAACTGATGACCGTGGTCGGCCTGACCATGGGCGGCACGCTGGCGTTCTACACCTACACCACGTACATGCAGAAATACCTGGTGAACACCGTCGGCATGAGCATTTCCGACTCCACCACGATTTCCGCGGCCACGCTGTTCCTGTTCATGTGCCTGCAACCGATCATCGGCGGGCTGTCGGATAAAGTCGGTCGTCGGCCGATCCTGATTGCCTTCGGCATTCTCGGGACGCTGTTCACCGTACCGATCCTGACCACCCTGCACACCATCCAGAGCTGGTGGGGCGCGTTCTTCCTGATCATGGCGGCGCTGATCATCGTCAGCGGCTACACCTCGATCAACGCGGTGGTCAAAGCCGAACTGTTCCCCACCGAAATCCGCGCCCTGGGCGTCGGCCTGCCATACGCACTGACCGTGTCGATCTTCGGCGGCACCGCTGAATACATCGCGCTGTGGTTCAAGAGCATCGGCATGGAAACCGGTTACTACTGGTATGTCACGGCGTGCATCGCGGTGTCGTTGCTGGTGTACGTGACCATGAAAGACACCCGCAAGCATTCGCGGATCGAGACCGACTGACAGCAATATTGATAGTGGCTGTACCGTCCTCTTCGCAGGCAAGCCCGCGAAGAGGACGACTCAGTCTCAAGTCAACTCGGCCGCCGTCTGCTTCGCGTACTTGCCCTGCACGTAAGACGCCCCCGCAATCATCACCACCAGAATCCCCGCCAACACCAGCGACGAACCGATGGTGCCGAAATCCAGGCCACCCTTGGCATGGGGTTTGGTCAGGAAGTCGCCCAAGGTCGCGCCGAATGGTCGCGTCAGCACGAACGCCACCCAGAACAGCAGCACCGACGAAATCTTCGTGAAGTATTTCAACAGCACCACCAGCGCAATGGTCGAACCAATCAGCAGCGCACCACCGGCAAAACCCAGGCCCGAGTCGTCGGCCAGGTAATCGCCAAGCGCCGTGCCCAGGGTGTTGGAAAACAGAATCGCCATCCAATAGAACATCTCGCCCCGGAAGGTCTGGACCTTGGTGACGTTCAGCGAATCGCCGCTCAAGCGCCAGGCCGCGAAAATCCCCAGTAGAATCGCAATCAGGATCATCGAACCCGTGGCGTAGCCCAATTCAAGGGTGCGGTCCATGAAGTCGGACATGGTGGTGCCGGCGGTGCTGGTCGACAGGATCACGATCCAGTACAGCACCGGCTTGTAGGTTTTGGACATCAACTGCGTGACCAGCGTCAGCACAAAGACGCTGATCAGGATCAGCGAGCTGATGGCGTAACCGACATTAAGGGTCATCGACAACAAATCCCCCGCGGTTTCACCCAGGGTCGTTGCGCAGATTTTCATGACCCAGAACGCCAGGGTGATCTGAGGAAGTTTATTCATTCAAGGCAAGCTCCAGTTCGTGGCGGTCGTTTCTTCGGGTTATTGACCGGTGCGCAGACTGGCGGTGGAGCGGTGAAAAATAGGTAAGTGCAGGATGAAAATTCTGTCACTCGGGCAAAAGAGCGCGATTTTTGCAGTAACAAAATCCCGAGCTGGAATTTACGCGATACGGCCTGCACTATTTGCCATCCCGAACGCCCCAGGAATTCACTCCATGCCCGACGATATCCATTTCTACGAACCCGCCAACGGCCATGGCCTGCCCCATGACCCGTTCAACGCCATCGTCGGCCCGCGTCCCATTGGCTGGATTTCCTCCCAGGACGCCAACGGTCGCCTGAACCTGGCGCCCTACAGTTTCTTCAACGCCTTCAACTACATCCCGCCGATCATCGGGTTCTCCAGTGTCGGGCGCAAAGACAGCCTGAACAACATCGAACAGACCGGCGAGTTCGCCTGGAACCTGGCGACGCGTCCGCTGGCCGAGCAGATGAACCAGAGCTGCGCCATGGTCGGGCCGGAAGTCAACGAGTTCGAACTGTCCGGGCTGACCACCGCCGCGTCGAAAATCATTCAGGTGCCACGGGTCGCCGAAAGCCCGGTGTCCTTCGAGTGCAAGGTCACGCAGATCATTCAGTTGCAGCGCGCCAACAAGGAAGTGGTGCCGAGCTGGCTGATTCTCGGCGAAGTGGTCGCCGTGCATATCGCCAAATGGCTGTTGAAGGATGGGGTGTACGACACCGCCGCGGCAGAACCGATTCTGCGCGGCGGCGGACCAGCGGATTATTTTCAGCTGGGGCCAGAGGCACTGTTCAAGATGTTCCGCCCGGGGGCGGTCAAGTGATTACCAGAGCAGGTCGGCGTCTTGTTTGACGTCTTTGAGGTGGGTCAGCTCTTTGGCCGCGGCCTCGTCGGCTTCATGAGCGGTCTTGAACGTCTGGCCTTCCAGCACTTTGTGAAAAACCGGGGCACCGGAACCACCGAGGGCTTTGACGGCAATCGCGGCGTGGTAACCGCCCTCGCCCGGTACTACTGCTGAAACGGCTTCGAAGTGTTCAAAGGCTTTACGTGCCATGTCGCGGATCCTGGCTAATGGAGAGTTGCGCCATTAAACCCTCAACCGGCCAGTTTGTGTACCGCTGCCTGGGACTGGCCGAGGGCCTGGGTCGCCGAGACATCCTTGAAGGTATGGAAATCCAGGCTGTTGACCACCATATCCTGCACCAGCTCGGCAAAAATCTGCATCGCCGGACTGCCGAAGTAAGCGGTCATCGCCTGTTGGCTGGCCCAGAAACCGGACACCAGCCACAGCTCGGGATCACATTGCGAGTGCTGCAGGGCGAAGCTCAGGCAACCCGGCGCGTTGCGCGACGGTTCGATCAGGGCGCTCAGGCGCGCACCGAGTTCTGCCGAACGCCCGGCGCGGGCGCGAACGAAGGCCATATGACTGACGGGGATCTGCGTAGACATGTTCAACCCTCCCAGGGAGTCGAGTGGCAGCCGTGGGACGGGCTGCGACAGGATCCAAGATTAGGCGGCGCATCACAGTCAGTGTTAGTCGATTTCTGCCGGCTTATTGCACAATCCTGCGAGTCTTGGCTCAACACCCGTAACAACCGGTAAAACCCGTCATACCACTGTCACACGAGTTTTGTGTAGGAACTGCCGAAGGCTGCGATCTTTTGACTTCTGCCTTTAATATCCAGAGATCGCAGCCTTCGGCAGCTCCTACAGGGGGAGGCTTGCGTTAGCCGTTGCCCATTTGCGTCACGTCATGACGGGGCGACACACGAAACCCATGCAGAATCAGGCAAGCTTTTGGCAGGATGTGTCTACCGCTGTCCCTTGCACAAATTTAAGCTCGGCCCATGACCAACACTTCACGGAGGATTCCCTGCATGTCGTCGCTCGATCACTTCCAGGCTCCGCTTCCCGCCGACATGGAAAAACAGCGCGCGGAACTGGCCGACCTCATCCGTCGCAACACGCTGGACGATGGTTCCTATGCCACCGCCGTCAGTTCGCTGTTCATGTCGCGTCACAGCCAATCCCATGATTTCGCCCCGGGGCTGGCCCAACCGGCCCTGTGCATCATGGCCCAGGGGCGCAAGGAAGTTCGGTTGGCGGACGAACACTTCAATTACGACCCGCTGAATTACCTGGTGGTGTCGGTCTCGATGCCCTTGAGCGGACGGGTGGTGAACGCCTCGCCCGAAGAACCGATCCTCGCGATACGGCTGGACATCGACCCTGCGGAAATCACCGCACTGATTGCCGACGCCGGCCCCATCGGCGTGCCCACACGGCCCACGGGCCGAGGCCTGTATGTCGAGCGGATCGACGCGGCCATGCTTGACGCCGTGCTGCGTCTGGCGCGTTTGCTGGACACACCGAAAGACATCGCCATGCTGGCGCCGCTGATTCGTCGGGAGATTCTGTATCGGCTGTTGCGCAGCCAGCAGGGCCATCGGCTGTATGAGATTGCCATCGCCAACAGCCAGAGCCATCGCATCAGCCAGGCGATCAAATGGCTCAACGGCAATTATGAGCAACCGCTGCGCATCGATGATCTGGCGCGGGAAGTGAACCTGAGCGTGTCGACGCTGCATCACCGCTTCAAGGCGATGACGGCGATGAGTCCGCTGCAGTATCAGAAACAGCTGCGCCTGCAAGAAGCGCGACGGTTGATGCTGGCCGAAGGGCTGGAAGCGTCGGCGGCGGGGTATCGGGTGGGGTATGAAAGCCCTTCGCAGTTCAGCCGGGAGTACAGCCGATTGTTCGGGGCGCCACCGCTGCGGGATTTGGCGCGGTTGCGATTGACTGTGTAAGCAGATTCACACACCCCGTAGGAGCTGCCGAACGCGGCCCGAGCCTTCGGCAGCTCCTACGGGTGGATGGTGTTGTTTAGGCGCTCAGTACTCGGCACGCCTCAGCCGGCAAGGTCACCGACACCGGATTGCCAATGCTCAACCCAACGTCCTGGCACGGCGTGCTCAACGCGGTAAACGACACCCCGGAACACTCGACGGTGGTTTCGATGGTCGCGCCGATATCCCGCACAAACGTCACCTTCCCCAGCAAGCGATTCCCCGCCGTGGCCTGGGGTTGCGACAGTTGCAGGTCTTCGGGGCGAATCAGCATTTTCACCTTCTCCCCCACCACAATGCTGCTGCAGATCGGCACTTGCAGCGCATCGCCACCCGGCAGGCTGACCTTGCCGTTGCCCAACGCCGTGGCCGGGAAAATATTCCCCGAACCGATGAAGTCTGCGACGAATTCGTTGGCCGGGTGTCGATAAATCTCAATCGGCGTGCCCACCTGCTGCACCCGATGTTCACCCAGCACCACCACGATATCGGCCATGGTCATGGCTTCACGCTGATCGTGGGTGACCATGATGGTGGTGATGTTCAAGCGTTGTTGCAGCTGACGGATTTCCACCTGCATCGATTCGCGCAACTTGGCGTCCAGTGCCGACAGCGGCTCATCGAGCAGCAGGATTTTCGGCCGCGAGGCAATCGCCCGGGCAATCGCCACCCGCTGACGCTGACCGCCGGAGAGTTTTGCCACCGGGCGATCAATCATTTCCTGCAGTTGAATCAGCTCAAGCAACTCCACCACCCGCGCCTGCTGGTCAGCCTTGCTGACCCCGCGCAGCTTCAGCGGATAAGCAATATTCTCCCCCACCGTCATGTGCGGGAACAGCGCCAGCGATTGAAACACCATGCCGAAATTGCGCTGATGCGCCGGCGTATGGCCGATGTCTTCACCGTCCAGGCGAATCTCGCCGCCGGTCAGGGTTTCGAGCCCGGCGATCATTCGCAGCAAGGTGGTTTTACCGCAGCCCGACGGGCCGAGGAAACACACCAGTTTGCCCTCGGGCAAATGCAGGTTTACATCCTTTACCGCGCAGGCCGAGCCGTAATGTTTCTCGACGTTTTCCAGAATCAGACCAGTCATTTGAATCACCTCAAGAAATCAGAACGAAACGCCGCCTTCGCCAACCAACTTTTCCAGCGCCCAAATGAGCACGAAGTCGATCAGCACGATCAGCACGGCAAACGAGAAAACGGTAGGGTCGAGTGATGACACGGTGCGGCTGTACATCCAGATCGGCACGGTCATGACGTCGATGGTGTAGAGGAAATAGGTCACGGTGAATTCGTTGAACGAGACGATAAACGCCAGCAGCATGCCCGCCAGAATCCCCGACTTCATCAACGGGACCACCACATCGACAATCGCCCGAGTCGGTGAAGCGCCGAGCATTTGCGCGGCCTCTTCGACTTCGCTGCCGATGGAAAGCATCGCTGCCGTGCAGTTCTTCACCACGAACGGCAGCGCCAGGATCACATGGGCAATCACCAGCCGCGACGTGGTGATCTGGAATGGCAGGCTGTCGAACACCAGCAGCAAGGCCAGGCCCAACACCACCATCGGAAACACCAGCGGCAGCGACATCAATTGCAGCGCCACGGCCTTGCCACGGAACTCGCAACGGGTCAGCGCGTAAGCCGCCGGCACTGCAATGATCGTGGCGAAGATCATGGTCAGGCAGGCCACCATCAGGCTGGTGCTCATGGCTTTGCCCAGGCTCAGCACATCGCTGGCGTCCGGCGAGACGAAGGTGTGCCAGGCGGCCTTGTACCATTGCAGGCTGTAGCTGCTGGGCGGAAAATCGAGGTTCGACGCGCCGCTGAACGACATGACGATCATGGTCAGAATCGGCAACACCGCCAGCAGCAGAATGAAGCCCGAGAGGATGCCGGCGAACTTGCCGGTATCGCCCGGCAACAGCGACTGACGCTTCTTGATCAAGGTGCTCATTGGGACGCCTCCAGCATGCGCCGACGACGGCCAGTGATGTATTCGGACAAGGTCATGATTGCCAGGGTGGTGACGATCAGCACCACACCGGCAGCGGACGCGGCGGGCCAGTTCATCAGCGGGGCGATCTGGTCATGGACCATCACTGCCAGCATCGGCACGCGCCGACCGCCGAGCAGCAAAGGCACCACGAAGCTGCTGGCGTTGTAGGCGAACACCAGCGTTGCGCCGGTGATGATCCCCGGAAAACTCATCGGCAACACCACTTGGCGAAACACCTGCAAGCGACTGGCGCCCAGGGTGGCAGCGGCTTCTTCGTAAGAGCGGGCGACGCCGCGCATGGCGCTGGCAATCGGCAGCACGGCCAGCGGGAACGCGGTTTGCACCAGGCCCATCAATACGCCGTTCTGGTTGTACAGCAGCATGATCGGGCGCTTGATCAGGCCCAGGCCCATCAGCGCCTGGTTGAGCATCCCGCCCGGGCCGAGAATCACCAGCCAGCCGTAGCTTTGCAGCAGCAGGTTGACCAGCAATGGCAGCAGCACCGCCGCAAGGAAAATTCGCCGCACGAACGGTGAGGTCAGTCGCGACATGGTGTAGGCCACCGGGATCGCCAGCAGCACTGCGATCACCGCGCTGATCAGCGCCAGGCGCAGAGTCAGCAGCAAGGATTTGAGGTAGTACGGTTCCAGCAATTGCGCGTAACTGGCCAGGCTGAAGCCGGACCACTCCGCGCCTTTGGTGCCCACGCTCATGCGCAGCACCAGGAGGCTGGCGGCAATCAGCACGCCGAGAAACAGCATCGACGGCGAGAGGAAAAACCACGCACGCACTGTCGGTGAGACACCCCGATTAGCGCGCGTGGGTGCGACGCTTACCGGATGGGTCAGAGGTTGGTGTTCCATAGCAAGGGTCTCGTCAATGGAAGATCAGGAATATCTCGCGTCCGGCCCCCTGTAGGGCGATCCGGTCAACCTTCATACCTGTGCCGCGAAGAGGTTCGAAGAACCTCCCCGCCATTCGGATCAGGAAGAAAAGATTTCCGTGTAACGACGAATCCATTGGTCATGCACGGTGGCCAGGAAGGCGTTGTCGTGCATGATCGCCTTCTCGGCAATCTGCTCCGGCGTGAGGATGTACGGGCTCTTGCGCGCTTCGGCGGAGATGATCGCCTTGGCGTTGACCGGGCCGTTGTAGATGTCTTCGGCCATCTTGCCCTGCACCAGCGGGTCCAGAGAGTGGTTGATGAAGGCATAGGCCAGGTCGGTATCACCCGGACGATTCTTCGGCATCACCGAGAGCATCAGGTCGGTGTAGAAGCCTTCCTTCATCCCGAAGGTGGCGCCCAGACCGTAGGCCGGGTCGCGGATCTGTTTCGGGAAAAACGCCGGCGCGTACAAGCCGCCCATGTCCAGGGAGCCGGTGCGGAACAGCTCGGCGATCTGGTTCGGGTTTTCACCCAGGGTCACCACGCGGCTCTTGAGCTCGGCGAGTTTCTTGAAGCCTGGCTCGATGTTGTGTTCGTCACCACCGGCCAGTTTGGCGGCGATGATGATCAGGTCCATGGCCTCGGTCCAGTTCGGCGGCGGCAGGAAAATGTTCGGCGCCAGGTCGGCGTCCCACATCGCGGCGTAGCTGTCCGGGGCTTCTTTCTGGGTACGGGTGCTATAGACCAGGCTGTTGCACCACAGCAGGTAACCGATACCGTGGCCATTGGCGCCGGTGCGGTATTTCTCCGGCACGTCCACCAGGTTGGGGATGCGGTTGAGGTCGGGTTTTTCCAGCAGGTTGGCGGCGGCCAGGCCTTCGGCGCCGACGCCAGCCAGGGTGATGATGTCGTACTGCGGGCGATCACCGCCGGCCTTGAGCTTGGCGACCATTTCCGAGGTGCTGCCGGTGCGGTCAGCGATGACCTTGCAGCCGTACTTGTCTTCGAAGGTCGCCGCGATGTTGCGCAGTGCTGCAAGGCCGGTGTCATCGGACCAGGTCAGCAGGCGCAGGGTCTTGCCCTGAAAGCGCGTATCGCTGGCATTGGCCCGGATGAACGGCATGCTCATGGCTGCCGCGGCTACCGACGCCACACCCACGGTTTTGATGAATTGACGTCTGTTCAGATCATGCTTGCCCATGAAGGACTCCCTTTGTTTTTTTAAGTATGAGGTTGGTCGCAACCGTTGCATCCGCGCGGCCAGATCGGCTTGAAGTCCCCGGTTTCAAAGGACTTGAGCTTGACCTGCGGGTTCATCCTGAGGTCGTGCAAAACACCTGACTATCGATAAAAACTCATTGAAGCCATGACGCTGGCGCATGCCTCATCAAGAGGCATGCGCTCACTGTTTTCGTGCTGTCAGACGGCCCGAATCACATGCTTGATTTCCTGGAACGCCTGCAAACCCCACGGCCCTAATTCGCGGCCGATGCTGCTCTGTTTGTAGCCACCCCAAGCGGTCTGCGGGAAGATCACTTGCGGCGCGTTGATCCACACAAGCCCCGCCTGCAAAGCGTTGGCGACCCGATCGGCGGCCTCGCTGTCGCGCGTGACCACACTGGCGACCAGACCGAACGGGCTGTCGTTGGCCAGCGCAATCGCTTCAGCCTCGGAGGTGAAACTGCGCACGCAGATCACCGGGCCGAAAATCTCTTCGCACCACAACGCACTGTCGAGGGGCGCGTCGATGAAAATGGTCGGCTGCAAAAAATAGCCGCGCGACAGGTCCGCCGGACGATTGCCGCCGCAGATCAGCTTCGCGCCAGCGCTCAAACCACGATCGATGTGGCCCAGCACCCGTTGGTATTGCGCCTGATTGACCAGCGCGCCCATTTCCACGTTCGGGTCGAACGGGTCGGCCACGCGAATGGCTTCGGCACGGGCCTTCAATCGCGCGACAAACTCATCCGCCAACTCATCGGCGACCAGCACGCGACTGGTCGCGGAACACATCTGCCCGGCGTTGAAGAAGCCGCCGCCACAGGCCACTTCCACAGCCAGTTCGATATCGGCATCGGCGAGCACCAGCAGCGAGGATTTTCCGCCCAGTTCCAGGCTCACGCCTTTCACGGTTTCCGCCGCCCGCTGCATCACCTGCACGCCCACCGCGTTGCTGCCGGTGAAAGAAATCTTGGCGATGCGCGGGTCAGCCGACAGCGGTGCGCCGACCGCAAGGCCGGTGCCGCAGACCAGGTTGAACACACCGTCTGGCACACCGGCCTCGGCAATGATCGTCGCCAGTTCCAGCTCCGGCAGCGGCGTCACTTCAGACGGTTTGAGCACCACGCAGCAACCGGCGGCCAGGGCCGGGGCGAGTTTCCAGGCGGTGGTGACCATGGGGAAATTCCACGGCACGATCAGCCCCACCACACCGCACGGTTCGCGGCGCAAACGGGCGCTGAAATCGTCGCTCGGCAATGCCACGGCGCTGTCTTGTTTCGCGTCCAGGCCTTCAGCCAGACCGGCGTAATACTCGAAGGTGGCGATCACATCGTCGACGTCGATGGCCGCTTCGAACAGCGGTTTGCCGTTGTTGCTCGACTGCAATTTCATCAACTGTTCACGACCGGCCTGCACGCCCGCGGCGATTCTGCGCAGGATCGCCCCGCGCTCAGTGCCAGAGGTTTTCGACCATTGCTTGAAAGCATTGGCCGCAGCGGTGACGGCCTGATCGACAGCGTGTGCATCGCCGCCGTTAACGGTGGTCAGCAGGGCTTCGGTCGCCGGGTTGATCACGCGCAGATGTTCGCCTCCGGCGGACCATTTACCATTGATGTACAAGCCGTCCAAAGTAGTTGGAAAACTCATTTCGACACCGCCTTCATCCACTGGGCCTGGTCGATTTCAATCAGTGTCGGGCCCTGACGATCGGTGGCCAGGCGCAGCGCCTCACGCAACCCGTCAACACTGTTGACCGCTTCGGCCGCACAGCCCAGGGCCTTGGCCACACCGATGAAATCGGGGGTATAAATGTCCACGCCCACCGGCTCGATGGCGCGGTTGACCATGTATTTCTTGATCTCTTCGTAGCCCTGGTTATTCCACAGCAACACGATCACCGGCGTGCGGGCTTCCACCGCGCTGGCCAGTTCCGGCAGGGTGAATTGCAGACCGCCGTCGCCAATCAGGCACACCACCGGCGGCCGCGCGCCACCTTCGACGCTGCCGCCAAGCCAGGCGCCAATCGCCGCCGGCAAGGCGTAACCGAGGGTGCCGTAACCGGTGGACGAGTTGAACCAGCGGCGCGGGCGTTCCGGGTTGAATGTGAGGTTGCCGGTGTACACCGGTTGGGTCGAATCGCCGACGAATACCGCGTTCGGCAATTCGTGCAACACGGTTTCCAGGAAGCGAGTCTGGGCCAGGGTCGGGGCGTCCCAGGTCGYGGCCAGTTCATCGCGCAAACGCGCGGCACGCACCTGGCCCCAATCGTTGCGACGCTCGGCCAGCGACTTGTGGGACAGCGCACTCAGCAGGGCCTGGGCGGCATTGCGCGAGTCGGCCACCAACGCGACCTTCGGCGGGTAATTACGCACGGTCTGGTCAGGGTCGATGTCCACGCGCAGTAGCACGCCCGGGATTTCGAAGCCGCCGGCGAAGGTGATGTCGTAATCGGTTTCGGCCAGTTCGGTGCCGATGGCCAGCACCACGTCGGCCTCGGCCACCAGCGCACGGGTGGCCACCAGGCTTTGGGTCGACCCGATCAGCAGCGGATGGCTGGATTCGAGCATGCCTTTGGCATTGATGGTCAAGGCCACTGGCGCATCCAGCAGCTCGGCCAGTTCAGTCAGCTCGGCCGCCGCATCGATGGCGCCGCCACCGGCAAGAATCAACGGGCGCTTGGCACCGGTCAGCAAGTCGGTCATGCGGCTGATCGCGCTGGGCGAAGCACCGGCACGATCGATGTTCACCGGCACGCTGGCGAGCAGGTCATCGGCCTCTTCGACCAGTACGTCCAACGGGATTTCGATGTGCACCGGACGCGGACGCCCGGCCTGGAACAGCGCGAAGGCCCGCGCCAACACGCCCGGCAATTCCGCCGCCGACATCAAGGTATGGGAGAACGCCGCCACGCCGCCGACCAGCGCGCTCTGGTTCGGCAGCTCATGCAGCTTGCCGCGCCCGCCGCCCAATTGGCTGCGCGATTGCACGCTGGAGATCACCAGCATCGGGATCGAGTCGGCGTAAGCCTGGCCCATGGCGGTGGTGATGTTGGTCATGCCGGGGCCGGTGATGATGAAGCACACGCCCGGTTTGCCGCTGGTGCGGGCATAACCGTCGGCCATGAAACCGGCGCCCTGTTCGTGACGTGGAGTGACGTGGTTGATGCTCGAACGGGCCAGCCCGCGATACAGCTCCACGGTATGCACCCCGGGAATGCCGAACACCTGCTCGACCCCGTAATCTTCGAGTAACTTGACCAATACTTCGCCGCACGTCGCCATGTTTTTGCCCTTTTTGTTCGTTTGAGACGCCGGGCCTGCGCAGTGTTTATGATGGATTGGCAGGCCCAGGAATGGCCTCATTGGAACGGGCGACACGTAGCCGCAACAATGGATAAAAAGTCATACTAGCCATGTCCTCACGTCATACCTTGGATCCCCATGAAACGACTGCCTCCCCTGCCGGCGCTGCACACTTTTCTGATCACCGCGCAGTGCTGCAACTTCACCCGGGCCGCCGAACAGCTGCACATCACCCAAGGCGCGGTGAGCCGGCAGATCGCCGGGCTGGAAGATCATCTGGGTTACGAGCTGTTCATTCGCCAGGCGCGGGGCTTGAGCCTGACCGCCGAAGGGCGGGAGTGGTTGCCACGGGTGCAGCAGATTTTCGGCCTGATCGACGAGGCGGTGGAGCAGATCGGCGAGAAGCGCGAAACCTTGCAACTCAAGGCACCGACCTGCGTGATGCGCTGGCTGTTGCCGCGCCTGTTGCAGTGGCAAAAGGAACGCCCGGATGTACCGGTGGAATTGACCACCACGGTGAAACACGGCGTGGATTTTCATCGCGAGCAATTCGACGCGGCGGTGATGTATGGCCCGCCGCCGGAGAGCTCACTGGCCTCCCATCATTTGTTCGATGAGCAACTGACGCCCGTGTGTTCCCGGCCGATGCTTGAAGGGCCACAGGCCTTGCAGACACCGGCAGACCTGCAACAGCACTTGTTGCTGCATCCGACCCGGGACGAACGGGACTGGAAAGCCTGGTTGAAAGCGGCGGATATTCATCTGAGCAATGTCGGCAAGGGCCAGCATTTCGAAACCCTGGACCTGGCGATGTCGATGGCGTCCCAGGGGACAGGCGTGGCGATTGGCGATTGGTCGTTGATTGGCGATGACCTGAGCGCCGGGCGGCTGGTCATGCCCTTTGATTTGAAGGTGAAAACCGGGTTGGCGTATTACCTGGTGTTCCCCGAGAAACCTGCGCCTTCGCCGAAGTTGCGCGAATTGATGGGGTGGTTGGTGGAGCAGGCATCTGCACGATGATCGTTCCCACGCGCAGCAAAGGAATGCAGCCCGTGACGCTCCGCGTCACTGGACGCGGAGCGTCCCTTGAGGCATTCCCACGCGGAGCATGGGAACGATCAAGTGATCAGTGAAGTTAATACCCGACCGTAAACCGCTGGCGGGAATGCTTCGGTGTTTCCACTTCATCCAGCAACGCGATCGCGTAATCGGCAAAGGTAATCCAGCTGCGGCCCTGCGCACTCACCAGCAAGTCATCCTTGCCGACTCGAAACGTGCCGGTACGCTCACCTTCGACAAACTCCGCCGACGGCGACAGGAAGGTCCAGTCCAGGTCCTGTTCCTGACGCAAGGTATTGAGGAACTCGGCACCGGCGCTGGCCTCGGCCTTGTACTCCGGGGGAAAGCCTTCGCTGTCGATCACCCGGCTGCCGCCCGGCAACAACAACGAACCGGCACCGCCCACCACCAGCAGACGCTCGACCCCGGCCTGCTTCACCGGCTCGATGATGGCCCTGGCGGGGATGGTGGAGAAGTGCGCAGCGCTGATCACCGCGTCATGGCCGGCTACTGCCGCTTGCAAAGCAGCGGCATCGAGCACGTCGACGTTTTTGCTGACGACACCGGCACGCTGGCCGATTTTCGAGGTATCGCGGGCGATGGCGGTGACGCTGTGACCGCGACGCAGGGCTTCTTCCAACAGTTGGCTACCGGCACGACCGGTGGCACCGATAATTGCGATTTTGCTCATGACGTTCTCCAGTTGGTTTGGGTGTACAGGTACTTTGATCGTTCCTACGCTCTGCGTGGGGATGCCTCAACGGACGCTCCGCGTTCGGCTTTTGATGGGACGCGGAGCGTCCCGGGCTGCGTTCCCACGCCGAGCGTGGGAACAATCACTCATTCACCCCACTTCATCTCGCCTTTGGCGACTTTGGCACTCAGCTCGAGCGAGCTTTCTTCACCCAGGGTCGGGTAGCGTTTTTTCATCGCGCCGATCAGCTCAGCAGCGTCTTTCGCCTTGGCGGTTTCTTCATCGAAAGCCTTGATGTAATCAGCGGTGAACTGCACAGCCGCCAGAGAGCGAGCGCTCTCACCGAGGTAGTGACCCGGCACGATGGTCTTCGGCTTCAAGGCTTCGATCGTGTGCAACGTCGTCAGCCAATCGGCATGAGACTGCGGGGTCTGGGTGTCAGCCATCCACACATGAATGTTTTCTGCGACAACCACGCCACCGACCACGGCCTTGATCGACGGGATCCACACAAAGCTGCGATCCGGTTGCTTGCCATCCAGGCCGAGCACCTGCAGTTTCTGCCCTTCCAGCATCAGGCTGTCGCCCTTGAGCACGTGCGGCACGATGGTTTTGTTCGGCACGTCGGCGCCCATTTTCGGACCCCAGAACGCCAGTTTGCCGTCGACGGTTTTGTTGATGTGATCAACGGTCGGTTGCGAGGCCAGCACTTTGGCGTTCGGGAACGCCTGGGTGAGGGTGTCGAGGCCGAAGTAGTAATCCGGGTCACCGTGGCTGATGTAGATGGTGGTCAGTTGCTTGCCGCTGGCGCGGATTTTTTCCACCACTTGTTCGGCCTGGGATTTGCCGAATTGTGCGTCCACCAGAATCGCTTCCTTCTCGCCGCTGACCAGTACCGAGGTCACCGGGAAGATTGCGTTGGTGCCCGGGTTGTAGACATCCAGGGTCAGGGTCGACGCCGCAGCGGCGTGGGCCGCGAAGCCCAGTGCCGCGGTTGCCAGAAGAATGCGTTTGATTGAAGTGAAGCCGATCATCTGTTGCTCCGTTGTCCGAATGCCGTGCTTGGCGATGGGACAGAGCTTAGTTGCCTGGTTCGATACAAAAAATGCGATGCTTGAACATAGTTTGTTTCTGAAAGCGGGCAAATCATGGATCGTCTACAAGCAATGCGGGTGTTCGTTACGGTGGTGGATCTGGGCAGCCAATCGGCCGCCGCCGATCACCTGGACCTGTCGCGGCCGGTGGTTTCACGGTATCTGGCGGAGCTGGAAGATTGGGTCGGCGCACGCCTGATGCACCGCACCACGCGCAAATTGAGCCTGACCGCCGCCGGCAGTGAAATCCTGCCCCGGTGCCGGCAGATGCTCGATTTATCCAGCGACATGCAAGCCGCCGTCAGCGAACCGGACGACGCACCGCGCGGCCTGCTGCGGATCAGCGTCAGCACCTCGTTCGGCCAGGCGCAACTGGCGGATGCCATGGCCACCTACGTCAAACGTTACCCCGGCGTGAGCATCGATCTGCAAATGCTCGACCGCACGGTGAACCTGGTGGATGAGCGCATCGACCTGGCCATCCGCACCAGCAACGACCTGGACCCGAACCTGATCGCCCGGCGGCTGACGGTGTGCCGCTCGGTGATCTGCGCCTCCCCCGCTTACCTGCGCGAGCACCCGGCGCCGCAGCGGGTCGAAGACCTGAGCCTGCACAATTGCCTGACCCACTCCTACTTCGGCAAAAGCCTCTGGCATTTCGAGCAGGATGGCGAACCGGTCTCGGTGCCGGTGCAGGGCAACATCAGCGCCAACGAGGCCAGCACGTTGTTGCGCGCCACGATGGCCGGGGCCGGTGTGGCGATGCTGCCCAGTTACCTGGCCGGCATGCATATCCACAGCGGCGAACTGATCCGCCTGCTGCCCCAGGCCGAGCCCCGTCAGATGAACATCTATGCGGTGTATGCCTCACGCAAGCACATGCCGGTGGCGTTGCGCAGCATGCTGGATTTTCTGGTGCTCAGATTTCCCGAAGAACCGGCATGGGATGTGGGGCTTTAACCGGAGCGAATGTGGGGTGGTTTTGATGGCAACTCACCGGCGCTGACCTATGCTCAAAGCAGTACCCAAGGGTATTCGTTCAGAGGTCAACGCCATGAACATCAAAACAAGAAGATACCTCGCCATTTTCATCACCTGCGCGGCGACGCTGGCGCTGTATGGCACAGCCGCCTGGCGTGTCGAACAGTTGCGCAAAGTGCCCCATGACTTCGCGAGCTGCAACTTCGAGCGCTGCATCCCCCACAGCGCAAGCCTCAACGCCCTCCGCTGACGAACACCTAGTGCCGAGGGGGTCAGGTCTCGCTCTTCTGATCGGCAGCGTCCTGATCGGCCTTCAAGCGGTCGCGAAAAGCCTTGGGCGAGATCCCCACCCGACGTCGGAACAAGCGTGTGAAGTTGGTCGGATCGGAAAACCCCAGCACATCGGACATTTCATAAATGGTCATGCTGGTGTAGGTCAGCAAGCGCTTGGCCTCCAGCAACTGACGCTCGTGCATGATCTGCAACGCCGGTTGCCCCGCCAGCTCACGGCACGTGCCGTTGAGGTGGGACACGGAAATCCCCAGCCGATGGGCCAGGTCCTCGACCTTGACGTGCTGGCGATAGGTCTCCTCCACCAGCTGGATAAAACCGTTGAGGTATTCCCGGGCACGTTGCGGACGCTGATTGGCAGCGCGGCGCTGGATCACCTGACGGCTGACCCACACCATGATCACGCTGACCAGCGAATGCATGAGCATTTCCCGCGCCGGTTGATGGCCGGTGTATTCGCTTTGCAGCGCTGAAAACAGGCTGTTGAGGTATTCGCCGTCCTTGCCCGCCGGGTAGCTTTCGGCCTGGGCCAGGGCATTCACCGAATTGCCCAACTGCGCCTGAAGATGGGCGACCAGCGGCGCGGCCAGGGTGACGACGAACCCTTCGACGTCCTCGGAAAACCGATAACCATGCACCGATAACGGCGGCAGAATGATGATTGCCGGCTCAGCCAATTGTGAGCGTTTGCCTTCGATTTCAAGCTCTGCCTGACCTTTGAAGACGAAGAGCAACTGACACAAATCAGCGTGGCGATGGGGCTTTATTTCCCATTGATGTTCGCGGCTGCGCTTGGAAATGGTTTCACAGTGGAGCAAATCGGGGGTCGGCCAATCCAGGCTTTCACCGTAGAGTTTGAACACCGGAATCGATGGCAGGGCGGGCTTGTTCATCACTTCAATCCAGGCCTCGAGGGTAACGGGGCGATAATCGCACCGATTGGCAGAATGTACAGCTATCGGCTCAGTTTTCACCTTCAATTGACAGACCCGCAAGTGAAAAATGCAAGCACTCGATCCATAAAAATCATCCACCGGCCTTGGTCGCGTGGAGCTTGCGAGTCATAAAAACAATGAAAACACTAAGAACCCAAGTCGCCATCATCGGCGCCGGCCCCTCCGGTTTACTACTCGGCCAATTGCTGCATAACGCCGGCATCGACACCCTGATTCTCGAACGCCAAACCCCGGATTATGTGCTGGGACGCATCCGTGCCGGTGTCCTCGAACAAGGCATGGTAGAGCTGTTGCGTCAGGCTGGGGTGGGCCAGCGCATGGACGCCGAAGGGCTGGTCCACACAGGCTTCGAACTGGCCCTCGACGGGCGCCGGGTGCACATCGATCTGCAAGCATTGACCGGCGGCAAAACCGTGATGGTGTATGGCCAGACCGAGGTCACCCGCGACCTGATGGCCGCTCGTCGGGACGCTGGCGCGCAGACAATTTATGCAGCCGGCAACGTCGTCCCTCACGGCATGAAAAGCGCTGAACCCTATGTGACCTTCGACAAGGACGGCGAAACGTATCGACTCGATTGTGACTACATCGCCGGTTGCGACGGTTTCCATGGCGTGGCGCGGCAGTCGATCCCTGCCGACTGCCTGAAGGTGTTCGAGCGGGTGTATCCGTTCGGCTGGCTGGGGATTCTCGCTGACACTCCGCCAGTTCACGAGGAGTTGGTCTATGCGCGGCATGAACGGGGGTTTGCGTTGTGCAGCATGCGTTCGCCGACCCGCACCCGTTATTACCTTCAGGTACCGGCCCAGGATCAGGTCGATGACTGGTCCGACCAACGCTTCTGGGACGAACTCAAATCCCGTCTGCCGGCCGCCCTCGCCGATGCGCTGGTGACCGGCCCGTCGATCGAGAAAAGCATCGCGCCGCTGCGCAGTTTCGTGGTCGAGCCGATGCAGTACGGGCGGATGTTCCTGGTCGGCGACGCCGCGCACATCGTCCCGCCCACCGGTGCCAAAGGCCTGAACCTGGCGGCCAGCGACGTCAGCACGTTGTTCCATATTCTGCTGAAGGTTTACCGTGAAGGCCGGGTTGATTTGCTGGAGAAGTATTCAGAAATCTGCCTGCGGCGGGTATGGAAAGCCGAACGGTTTTCCTGGTGGATGACCTCGATGTTGCATCGCTTCGACGAGCACGATGCATTCAGCCAGCGCATCAGCGAGTCGGAGCTGGCCTATTTCGTTGACTCCGAGGCGGGCCGAAAAACCATCGCGGAAAATTACGTCGGCCTTCCTTATGAGGCTATCGAATAGCCTGCTACCGACTTACACTGGCGAGCATCCCCGCTCGCCTTGCCCCCTGCGGGTCCATCACTGCCCGCAGGTTTTACCGTGACCAATCTCAACCGGCCTGAAACGCCCAAACCAGCCATTCGCAGCGTGCTGATCGCCCTGATGCTGGCGATCTTTCTGGGCGCGCTGGACCAGACCATCGTCGCTGTGTCGATGCCGGCGATTTCCGCGCAGTTCAAGGACGTCAGCCTGCTGGCCTGGGTGATTTCCGGCTACATGGTGGCGATGACCGTGGCGGTGCCGATCTACGGCAAGCTCGGCGATCTGTATGGCCGCCGCCGGTTGATGCTGTTCGGCATGGGCTTGTTCACCCTGGCTTCATTGTTCTGCGGCATGGCGCAAAGCATGGAGCAACTGGTGCTGGCGCGGATCTTTCAAGGCATCGGCGCCGGCGGGATGATTTCGGTGAGCCAGGCGATCATCGGCGACATCGTTCCACCGCGCGAACGCGGTCGCTATCAGGGCTACTTCAGCAGCATGTACGCGGTGGCCAGCGTGGCCGGCCCGGTACTCGGTGGCTACATGACCGAATACCTGTCCTGGCGCTGGGTATTCCTGATCAACCTGCCGTTGGGCCTGGGTGCCTGGTGGGTGGCTTATCGCACGCTGGTAGGGCTGCCGGTGCCGCAGCGCAAGCCGATCATCGACTACCTCGGTACGTTGCTGATGATCATTGGCCTGACGGCGTTGTTGCTGGGCATCACTCAGGTTGGCCAAGGGCATTCGTGGCGCAGTCCCGAAGTGGCGGGTTTGCTCGGTTGTGCGGTGGCGGTGCTGGCGGTGTTCGTCTGGCATGAACGGCAGGTGCGGGAACCGTTGCTGCCGATGCACTTGTTCGCCAACCGCAATACAATCCTTTGCTGGTGCACGATTTTCTTCACCAGTTTCCAGGCGATTTCCCTGATCGTGCTGATGCCGCTGCGCTTCCAGAGCGTCACCGGCGCCGGGGCCGACAGCGCGGCACTGCACCTGTTGCCGCTGGCCATGGGCTTGCCGATAGGCGCCTATTTCGCCGGGCGCCGGACCTCGGTGACCGGTCGTTACAAACCGATGATCCTGACCGGCGCGTTGCTCATGCCGTTGGCGATTCTCGGCATGGCGTTCAGTGCGCCGCAGGCGTTTGTGCTGAGCAGCCTGTTCATGTTGCTCAGCGGCATCGCCAGCGGAATGCAGTTCCCGACGTCGTTGGTGGGCACGCAAAACTCGGTGGATCAACGGGACATTGGCGTTGCCACCAGCACCACCAATCTGTTCCGCGCTCTGGGCGGTGCAGTGGGCGTGGCGTTGATGTCGGCGCTGTTGCTGGCGTTGTTGCAGGATTCCAGTTTCGCGCACCTGGCCGGCTCGTCGCTGATTGCCGAGGGCCGTTCGGGGAATGTCTTGCTCGATGGTTTGAACGCCGCGCCGGGGGATGCGCAAAACGCCTTGCGCGCCGAGTTGCTGCTGACCTTCAGGCATTTGCTGATGGTCAGCGCGGCGGTGTCGCTGCTGGGGCTGGCGGCAGCGATTGCCATGCCGAAYAGGGTGTTGCGCGGGCGGGAAGACAAGGTTCGGTAACCCCTCCGACCGATCGTTCCCACGCTCTGCGTGGGAACGATCAACGCCACAGGCCCCATCCCTGCATCGGGCTATTGAGGCCGGGCGTGCAGCTGTTGTTGCAGGTTCTGGATCTGCGCCTGCAGGGTGTTGATGTTGCGGGTGACCTGGCCACGGAAGGCGTCGAACTCGGCGGTATTGTTACCACCTTGCGCGGCGGCCGGGCGGTTGTCCTGTTGGCTTTTGAGCACGATCATGTCTTGCTCCAGACGCTCGACTGCAGCGCTCGGGTTGCCTTGGCGCTTCAGCGCAGCGATATCGGCGCCAAGGCTTTTGAGTTGGGCGTCGACTTTGCTGGTATCGGCCGGCGCACTCTTCAACGCGGCCAGTTCGCCGCTCAAGGCTTTGACCTGGGCCTGCAACTGGGCATTGGCGGCTTGTTGTTCGCTGGCCTGCGTGGTCATTTGCGCCAGGCGCTTGTCCAGATCGGAGGTCTGGCCGAGCACGCCTTGCTGCTGTTTGCTCTGATCCTGGAGTTTGCTTTCCAGCTGTTTGCTCTGGTCCTGGAGCTTGCCTTCCAGTTGTTTGATTTGCAGCTTCAACGCTTCACTGCCGGTGTTGACGGTGGACTGGCTGGCCACGACCTTGCCGGAAATGTCCTGCAAGCGCCCCGCCGCTTCCTCACTGATACGGGCGAAACTTTCCTGGGTCGCCACCAGTTGTTGTTCCATCAGCGAGATCTGCTGAAAACTCCACCAGGCAAGGCCGGCGAAGGCAAAGAATAACGCACCGACCAACGCCCACAGCGGGCCGGTGCTCGGGCCTTTGACCTTGACTACCGGCGCGGTGCGCGAATGCACGGAAGTGCGAGCGGTGGTCGGAAAATCATCGTCGTCGAGGCTGTCGGCACGCAGGCTCGGTACATCGTCGAAGTCGTCGTTGGCATCGTTACGCATGGACATTGAGTCAACCTTTGTAAAACGCGGTGATGGCTTGATGCGGCGAAGTATAACTCCCGCTGGCGCACCGGTTGACCCTGAACCCCTAACTCGGTTCAGTAGGGGGCGGCCCTTGTGTGTCAGCGAATGTCCTGAGCCTTCCACCAGGCGCAAAATTCATCGAGGGCGGTCCAGAGGCTGACTTTCGGATCGTAATCCAGATAATGCCGGGCGCGACTGATGTCCAGGGTGAAATTTTTGTTCATTACCTGCATGCCCAGCCGCGACAGGGTCGGCTCGGGACGACCCGGCCACAGCTTGCAAACACCCTCGTTGAGCGCGGCAAGGCTGTAGGCCAAGCCGTAGGAACGGTAACGGGTCACCTGTGGCACATCCATTTTTCGCATCACGTAATTGACCACATCCCACAACGGCACCGGCGCTCCGTTGCTGATGTTGTAGGCCTTGCCCAAGGCCGAACCGCTGGCCAGCAAGCTGCTGAACAACGCCTCATTGAGGTTTTGCACACTGGTGAAGTCAACCTTGTTCAGGCCATTGCCGATAATCGCCAACCGCCCTTTGCGCTGCATCTTCAGCAACCTGGGGAAAATGCTCATGTCGCCTGCGCCCGTCACGAAACGCGGGCGCAGGGCCAGGGTTTCGAGGCCGAACTCCTGCGCACCGAAAACTTTTTGCTCGGCCAGGTATTTGGTTGCGGCGTAGGGATGCTTGAAGCGCTTGGGCACCTGGTCTTCGGTCAACCCCAGATGATCGCGGCCATCGAAGTAAATCGATGGCGACGACAAATGCACCAGGCGCCTCACCCGTTGTTTCAGGCAGGCCTCGACCACGTTTTCGGTGACTTCGACGTTGCCTTGATGAAAGTCCTGATAGCGCCCCCACAGACCGACGGCGCCGGCGCAATGGACCACGGCTTCGACGTCGGAACACAGGTCGCGCGCCAGTTGCGGGTCGCTCAAGTCGCCCTGGATGAACTCGGCACCACGGCGCACCAGATGCTCGACGCTCTCGGCCCGGCGACCGTTGACCCGCACGTCCAGGCCCTGCTCCAGGGCGAAACGCGCAAAGCGTCCACCAATGAAGCCGCTTGCGCCGGTGACCAGAATCTTCATGTATTGCTCCGAATATTTCGTTTTGCGTTTTACGTTTTGCATAGGGCGTGAGGTCTTGACGCCAGCCGTCAGTCCAACGGCACCAGCCATTGTTTCGACGAGCGCACCAATTGATCGGTGAGTAACCCCAACAGCTGACCGCCATTGCGCCAATGATGCCAGTACAGCGGCACATCGATCGGCTTATCTGGCAAAAGCTCCACCAATTGGCCGCGCGCCAGTTGCTCGCGCACCTGCAATTCAGGCACCAGGCCCCAGCCAAGCCCTGCTTCCGTGAGACGAAGAAACCCTTCGGAAGACGGGCATAAATGGTGTTCGAAACCGCCATCCACGCCTAATGACGCGAGGTAACGATGCTGCAGGAAATCGTCCGGGCCAAACACCAGGGCCGGGGTTCTGGCCAGCCGATCGGCGCGCACGCCTTCGGGAAAATGCCGGGCAATGAACGCCGGGCTGGCCAACGCACGGTAGCGCATCGCCCCCAACAGCACGCTGCGCGCGCCGGCCACCGGCCGCTCACTGGCGCAAAGACATCCCGCCACTTCACCCGCGCGCATGCGTTTGAGGCCCACGGTCTGGTCTTCCACCACCAGGTCGAGCAACAGATGCTCCTGCGCGCAAAAGTCCCCCACCGCCGCCGCCCACCAGGTGGCCAGGCTGTCAGCGTTCAACGCGATGCGCAGGCGGTCCGGCAGGCCTTCCTCGTCCAGCGCCGGCACCAGGCTTTGCAGATCGCGCTCCAGCAATCGCACCTGCTGCACATGGTTGAGCAATCGCCGGCCAATCTCCGTCGGAGCCGGAGGCGTGACCCGCACCAGCACCGGTTGGCCGACCCGCGCCTCGAGCAGTTTGATGCGCTGGGAGATGGCTGATTGGGACAAGCCCAGGACCTGCGCGGCGCGTTCGAATCCGGCCTGCTCGATCACGGCGGCGAGCGCGGACAGTAATTTGTAGTCGAACATCAGCTCTCCTAATGAGCGATCATCACTATTGGTTTTTCTTATACAACTTCCCACCGGAGAATGGCCAGCAAGAACTCTTGAACAAGGATCACCGACATGGCTGGCGAAACCTCATTGGCAACCCTGCTGCGCAGCATGAGCCCGCAACTCAACGACGGCGAATACGTGTTCTGCACGTTGCCTGACGGCAAGCTGCCCACAGGCCTTGAGATTGTCGGCAGCTTTCGCGAACAGGAAGGGCTGACGGTGATTCTGCAACGTTCCCACGCCGAGAAGGCCGGTTTCAGCTTCGACTACATCGCTGCCTGGATCACCTTGAACGTGCACTCAGCCCTTGAAGCCGTCGGCTTGACCGCCGCGTTCGCCACGGCACTGGGCCAGGCCGGCATCAGTTGCAACGTGATTGCCGGCTACTACCACGACCATTTGTTCGTCGGCCAGGCCGATGCCGAACGCGCCCTGCAGGTACTGCGGGATCTGGCGGCCAACGCGGAGTAAAAATCTTATGTGGCAAAGCTATGTGAACGGCCTGTTGGTGGCCGCCGGGCTGATCATGGCGATCGGCACTCAGAATGCGTTTGTGTTGGCGCAGAGCCTTCGACGTGAACATCACCTGCCGGTGGCGGCGCTCTGCGTCACCTGCGATGCGTTGCTGGTAGCCGCCGGGGTGTTCGGCCTGGCGACGTTGCTGGCGCAGAACCCGACTCTGTTGGCCATCGCCCGTTGGGGTGGCGCGGCGTTTCTGCTGTGGTATGGCAGCCTTGCGCTGCGTCGGGCCTGCTCGAAACAAAGCCTGCAACACGGCGAGAACCGGACCGTGCGCTCGCTGCGGGCGGTGCTGCTCAGCGCTTTGGCGGTGACCCTGCTCAACCCGCACGTTTATCTGGACACCGTGTTGCTGATCGGCTCCCTTGGCGCACAACAGACCGAGCCCGGTGCTTATGTCGTGGGCGCAGCCAGTGCTTCGTTGCTGTGGTTTTTTACCCTGGCCCTCGGCGCAGCGTGGCTGGCGCCGTGGTTGGCGCGGCCGAGCACATGGCGAATTCTCGACCTTTTGGTGGCCGTAATGATGTTCACCGTAGCGTTCCAGTTGATCATCGCTTCATGATTTATTCCAAAAGGCTCTGGAACCTCTATCCCACACAGTTGTTGCGTGGTTATGCCGCACCCCCGGTGCTATGATCCGATCCCTGCGCCGCAAAGAGTACAAACTCCCCGGCGTATGTCTGGCCGCCCGTGATCGGCCTTGCGCTCACCGCAACTGACCTGATTAGGAGAATCATCATGGCTTTCGAATTGCCGCCGCTGCCTTACGCGCACAATGCCCTGCAGCCGCACATTTCAGAGGAAACTCTGCAATACCACCACGACAAGCACCACAACACCTATGTCGTGAACCTGAACAACCTGGTGCCAGGCACCGAGTTCGAAGGCAAGACCCTGGAAGAAATCGTCAAGACTTCCTCGGGCGGTATCTTCAACAACGCCGCTCAGGTCTGGAACCACACTTTCTACTGGAACTGCCTGGCGCCAAACGCCGGCGGTCAACCAACCGGCGCCCTGGCTGATGCCATCAACGCTGCTTTCGGTTCGTTCGACAAGTTCAAGGAAGAGTTCAGCAAAACGTCCATCGGCACCTTCGGTTCCGGTTGGGGCTGGCTGGTGAAAAAGGCTGACGGTTCCCTGGCCCTGGCCAGCACCATCGGCGCCGGCAACCCGCTGACCAGCGGCGACACCCCGCTGCTGACCTGCGACGTCTGGGAACACGCTTACTACATCGACTACCGCAACCTTCGTCCGAAGTACGTCGAAGCGTTCTGGAACCTGGTCAACTGGAAATTCGTGGCTGAGCAGTTCGAAGGCAAAACCTTCACCGCTTAAGCTTCGCGCCAGTCAAGAAACCCGGCTTTTATGCCGGGTTTTTTACGCCATCGAAAATCCGTACGTGGGGCGTGCTTTCCCACAACGCGAGCCGCATTCGCCCTCTTGCCCCCGCAGCACAGCGGTCTAACATCAACACAAGGAAAAATTGCCTCAACCTCCTCAAGTTGAAGGCCTCGGCAACCGACACAGTGTTAATAGGGCAAATACTCCAAACAGCAGCCTATCGGCCAAGCTACCGGCAATATCCCCCGGGTTGGATTGTCCCTTTGACTGCCATCACGGGATTGCCAATACTCATGGCAACTTGACGCTACCCGCACGGAACAAGGAATAACCCTTTGAAGCTGGAACTCAAGAACAGCTTGTCGGTGAAGTTACTCCGGGTCGTGCTCCTGTCGGCATTGATCGTCGGCGTGGTCTTGAGCTGCGCACAAATTGTTTTCGATGCCTATAAAACACGTCAGGCGGTTGCCAACGATGCCCAGCGCATCCTCGACATGTTCCGCGATCCCTCCACTCAGGCGGTCTACAGCCTGGATCGGGAAATGGGCATGCAGGTGATCGAAGGCCTGTTCCAGGATGACGCCGTGCGCATGGCCTCCATCGGCCACCCTCACGAAGCCATGCTCGCGCAAAAATCCCGCGAGCTGCAGCAGTCCCACAGCCGCTGGCTGACAGACCTGATCCTCGGCCAGGAACGCACATTCACCACCCAACTGGTGGGTCGCGGTCCCTACAGCGAGTACTACGGCGACCTGAGCATTACCCTCGACACCGCCACCTACGGCCAGAGCTTCATCGTCAGCTCGGTGATCATCTTCATCTCTGGTGTCTTGCGCGCCCTGGCCATGAGCCTGGTGTTGTATCTGGTTTACCACTGGCTGCTGACCAAACCATTGTCGCGGATCATCGAACATCTGACTGAAATCAACCCGGACCGGCCCAGCGCCCACAAGATCCCACAGCTCAAGGGTCATGAAAGAAACGAGCTGGGAGTCTGGATCAACACTGCCAACCAGCTGCTCGAATCCATTGAGCGCAACACTCACCTGCGCCACGAAGCGGAAAACAGCCTGCTGCGCATGGCCCAGTACGACTTTCTCACCGGTCTGCCGAACCGCCAGCAATTGCAGCAACAGCTGGACAAGATCCTCGTCGACGCCGGCAAATTGCAGCGTCGGGTCGCGGTGTTGTGTGTCGGGCTCGATGACTTCAAAGGCGTCAACGAACAGTTCAGCTACCAGACCGGCGACCAGTTGCTGCTGGCCCTGGCCGATCGCCTGCGGGCTCACAGCGGCCGCCTCGGCGCCCTCGCCCGCTTGGGTGGCGACCAGTTCGCGCTGGTCCAGGCCGACATCGAACAACCCTACGAAGCCGCCGAACTGGCCCAAAGCATTCTCGATGATCTGGAAGCGGCGTTCGCCCTCGATCATCAGGAAATCCGCCTGCGCGCCACCATCGGCATCACCCTGTTCCCCGAGGACGGTGACAGCACCGAGAAGCTGCTGCAAAAAGCCGAGCAGACCATGACCCTGGCCAAGACGCGCTCACGCAACCGCTATCAGTTCTATATCGCCAGCGTCGACACGGAAATGCGTCGGCGTCGCGAGCTGGAAAAAGACCTGCGCGACGCCTTGATCCGTGACCAGTTCTACCTCGTCTACCAGCCGCAGATCAGCTACCGCGATCATCGCGTGGTAGGTGTCGAGGCGTTGATTCGCTGGCAGCATCCCGAGCATGGGCTGGTACCGCCGGACCTGTTCATCCCGCTGGCCGAGCAGAACGGCACCATCATCGCCATTGGCGAATGGGTGCTGGACCAGGCCTGCAAACAACTGCGCGAGTGGCACGATCAGGGCTTCGTCGACCTGCGCATGGCGGTGAACCTGTCCACCGTGCAATTGCACCACGCCGAGTTGCCGCGGGTGGTCAACAACCTGCTGCAGATCTACCGCCTGCCGCCGCGCAGCCTGGAGCTGGAAGTCACCGAAACCGGCCTGATGGAAGACATCAGCACCGCCGCCCAGCACTTGCTGAGCCTGCGTCGCTCCGGCGCGCTGATCGCCATCGACGACTTCGGCACCGGTTATTCGTCATTGAGTTATCTGAAAAGCCTGCCGCTGGACAAGATCAAGATCGACAAGAGCTTCGTTCAGGACCTGCTCGATGACGACGACGATGCGACCATCGTCCGGGCCATCATCCAGCTGGGCAAAAGCCTGGGCATGCAGGTGATTGCCGAAGGCGTGGAAACCGCCGAACAAGAGGCCTACATCATCTCCGAAGGCTGCCACGAAGGTCAGGGCTATCACTACAGCAAACCGCTGCCGGCGCGGGAATTGAGCGTCTACCTCAAGCAGGCCCAGCGCAGTAATGCGTTCATTTTGTAAGGGCACAAAGATCGCAGCCTCGTTTCACTGTAGGAGCTGTCGAGTGAAACGAGGCTGCGATCCTTTAATGCGTCACACCTCTTTGCGTGAATAAGAAATATTTACAGGCGCAACCCTTTACAGATAATGCGAAAGATTTGCATTATGTCGCAGTTTTGCGCGCCGCCCGTGCGCGCCCAATCCATTACCGAAGCAGGATGTTCGCCATGATTCGTATGCCTCTGGCCACCGCCAGTCTGCTGGCCATCGCTATTTCCCTCGCTGGTTGCGGCGAAGGCAAAGACAAGGCCGCCGCTCAACAAGCGCCGACCCCGGCCGCCAGCACCGCTGCCCCGGCTGCACCTGCTGCCACCGCTAAAGTCGACGAAGCCGCCGCCAAGGCTGTGGTCGCGCACTACGCCGACATGGTCTTCGCCGTTTACAGCGATGCCGAATCCACCGCGAAAACCCTGCAAACCGCCGTCGACGCGTTCCTCGCCAAGCCGGACGCCGACACCCTCAAAGCCGCCCGGGCTGCCTGGGTAGCGGCCCGCGTGCCTTACCTGCAGAGCGAAGTGTTCCGCTTCGGCAACACCATCATCGACGACTGGGAAGGTCAGGTGAACTCCTGGCCACTGGACGAAGGCCTGATCGACTACGTCGACAAATCCTACGAACACGCACTGGGTAACCCGGGCGCCACTGCCAACATCATCGCCAACACCCAGGTTCAGATTGGCGAAGACAAGGTCGACGTGAAAGACATCACCCCGGAAAAACTTGCCAGCCTGAACGAGCTGGGCGGTTCCGAGGCCAACGTCGCCACCGGCTACCACGCCATCGAATTCCTGCTCTGGGGCCAGGACCTGAACGGCACCGGCCCTGGCGCCGGCAACCGTCCAGCCTCCGACTACCTGGAAGGCAAAGGCGCTACCGGCGGTCACAACGATCGTCGTCGCGCTTACCTGAAATCCGTGACCCAACTGCTGGTCAACGACCTGGAAGAAATGGTCGGTAACTGGAAGCCGAACGTGGCCGACAACTACCGCGCCACCCTGGAAGCGGAACCGGCTGAATCCGGTCTGCGCAAAATGCTGTTCGGCATGGGCAGCCTGTCCTTGGGCGAACTGGCGGGCGAGCGCATGAAGGTTTCCCTGGAAGCCAACTCCCCGGAAGACGAACAGGATTGCTTCAGCGACAACACCCACAACTCGCACTTCTACGATGCCAAAGGCATTCGTAACGTGTACCTGGGTGAATACACCCGTGTCGACGGCACCAAAATGACCGGCGCCAGCCTGTCGTCCCTGGTGGCCAAGGCCGACCCGGCTGCCGACACCACGCTGAAAGCCGACCTGGCGGCGACCGAAGCCAAGATCCAGATCATGGTCGATCACGCCAACAAAGGTGAGCACTACGACCAACTGATCGCTGCCGGTAACACCGCTGGCAATCAGATCGTGCGCGACGCCATCGCCTCGCTGGTCAAGCAGACCGGTTCGATCGAAGCCGCTGCTGGCAAACTGGGCATCAGCGACCTGAACCCGGACAACGCTGATCACGAGTTCTGATCAACGCTGGCTGAGTGAATAGAAAGGCGACCTTCGGGTCGCCGATCGTTCCCACGCTCTGCGTGGGAATGCCTCAACGGACGCTCCGCGTTCGGCTGTTGATGTGACGCAGAGCGTCACGGGCTGCATTCCCACGCAGAGCGTGGGAACGATCAGTGCCTCACATCAAGCAAACGATAATTCCTCTTATTCAAACTCCCCTGCCCTGTTAGACTTTGCGCCCTTGTTTTGCTCGTCTTGCAGGATGTCCGATGCCCACGCTGCCTCTTCGCTTGTCTGCACTGTTGCTGGCCCTGGGCCTGAGTGCCTGCGATGACGCCCCGCGTTTTACCCAGGCCGAACCCGGTGAAGCCCGGTCCGGTGGCAGCGCGACAGTGCGCAAGACCGATAAGAACGCATTCTCCTTGCCGTCCGCCAATCTGCCGCCATCACGGCGCGTCGATTTCAGCGTCGGCAACAGCTTCTTTCGCAGCCCCTGGGTGATCGCGCCGTCGACCACCACCGCCCGCGATGGCCTCGGCCCGTTGTTCAATACCAACGCCTGCCAGAACTGCCACATCAAGGACGGGCGCGGTCATCCGCCAACGCCCGATGCGCCGAATGCGGTGTCGATGCTGGTACGCCTGTCGATTCCCAATTCGCCGGCCTACGCCAAAGTCATCGAACAACTGGGCGTGGTGCCGGAGCCGGTCTACGGCGGCCAGTTCCAGGACATGTCGGTGCCCGGCGTCGCGCCGGAAGGCAAGGTGCGCGTCGATTACACGCCGGTCCCGGTACGCTTCAAGGACGGCAGCGAAATCGAGTTGCGTAAACCAATCTTGCAGATGACCCAACTCGGCTACGGCCCAATGCACCCGGATACACGTTTCTCGGCGCGCATCGCACCGCCGATGATTGGCCTGGGCTTGCTTGAAGCGATTCCCGACGAGGCCATCCTGGCCAACGCCGAGGCTCAGGCCCGGGAGAAAAACGGCATCGCCGGACGACCGAACCGGGTCTGGGACGACGCGCAGCAGAAGACTGTTCTCGGACGATTTGGCTGGAAAGCCGGGCAACCGAACCTCAATCAGCAGAATGTTCATGCGTTCTCTGGTGACATGGGCCTCACGACCAGCCTGAAACCCATTGATGACTGCACCGACGCCCAAACTGCTTGCAAGCAGGCGCCCAACGGCAATGGCCCGGATGGCGAGCCGGAAGTCAGCGACAACATTTTGCGTCTGGTGCTGTTCTACAGCCGTAACCTCGCCGTGCCGGCCCGTCGCGATGTTGGCGCACCTGAGGTGCTGGCCGGCAAGAATCTGTTTTTCCAGGCCGGATGCCAGTCCTGTCACACCCCTCAATACACCACCGCCGCCAACGCCGCGGAACCTGAATTGGCCAATCAAGTGATTCGCCCTTACAGCGATCTGCTGCTGCACGACATGGGCGACGGTCTGGCCGACAACCGCACCGAGTTCCAGGCCAGTGGCCGCGACTGGCGTACGCCGCCGTTGTGGGGCATCGGCCTGACGCAGACGGTCAGCGGCCACACCCAGTTTTTGCATGACGGCCGCGCCCGCAACCTGCTCGAAGCCGTGCTCTGGCATGACGGCGAGGCAAAAGCGGCGCAGCAACAGGTTTTGTCTTTCAACGCCGAGCAGCGCGCGGCGTTGCTGGCGTTTTTGAATTCCCTTTAATACGTATTCCTTCAGCGGGAGCCCGACATGTTCCGTCCCAAATTGTTGTTCACCAGCCTTGCCGCCCTCGCCCTGGGCGCCTGTTCGCCCCAGGATCCGCAAGCGGTCACCTCGGCGGCCATCGCCAAGCAAGTGATTCTGCCGAGCTACAGTCGTTGGGTGGAAGCCGACCGGCAATTGGCGGTCAGCGCCTTGGCGTTTTGCCAAGGCAAGGAAACCCTCGACACCGCTCGCGCCGACTTCCTGCACGCGCAAAAAGCCTGGGCCGAGTTGCAACCGCTGCTGATCGGGCCGCTGGCCGAGGGCAACCGTTCATGGCAGGTGCAGTTCTGGCCGGACAAGAAAAACCTCGTCGGCCGTCAAGTCGAGCAACTGGTCACTGCGCAGCCGCAGATCGATGCTGCAGCCCTGGCCAAGTCCAGCGTCGTGGTACAAGGCCTCTCGGCTTATGAATACATCCTGTTCGACAGCAAGATCGACATGGCCGATAGCGCTCAGAAAGCCAAATACTGCCCGCTGCTGACCGCCATTGGCGAGCGTCAGAAGCAACTGGCCGAAGAGATCCTGTCGCGCTGGAACACCACCGACGGCATGCTCGCGCAGATGAGCAAATTCCCTAACCAGCGCTACGCCGACTCACACGAAGCGATCGCCGATCTGCTGCGTGTGCAAGTGACTGCGCTGGACACCCTGAAGAAAAAACTCGGCACGCCGATGGGCCGTCAGAGCAAGGGTACGCCACAGCCATTCCAGGCCGATGCCTGGCGCAGCCAATCGTCGCTCAAAGGCATGGAAGCAAGCCTGACTGCTGCGCAAACCGTCTGGGTGGGTGTCGACAACAAAGGTCTGCGCGGTCTGTTGCCGAGCGAGCAAAAACCGTTGGCCGACAAGATCGACGCGGCCTACGCAGCGTCCCTGAAACTGCTTGCCGGCAACCAGCGCTCGCTGACCGACATGCTCACCGACGATGCCGGTCGCCAGCAGTTGAACGACATCTATGACAGCCTCAACGTTGTCCACCGCTTGCACGAAGGCGAACTGGCCAAGGCGCTGGGCATCCAACTGGGCTTCAACGCCAACGACGGCGACTGATGAGGGCAAGTGCCATGCTGCGACGCCAGGCTCTGACGTTAGGGAGTTTGCTGCTGGGTGCGGTGACACTGGGCGGCTGGACGCTGTTCAAGCAAAAGGACAAAAGCCCGCTGCTGCTCTCGGCGCGGGACGACGGTGACGGCAAGCACTATGCCGTCGGTTATCGGCTGGACGGCACCCGGGTGTTTGCGACCCAGGTCGGCCAGCGCTGCCATGACATCATCAACCACCCGACACTGCCGATTGCGCTATTCGTCGCTCGGCGTCCGGGCACCGAGAGCTACCTGATCGACCTGCGCGACGGCACGCTATTGCAAACCGTGGTGTCGCAGCCGAACCGGCACTTCTACGGTCACGCGGTGATTCACCAGAGCGGTGACTGGTTGTACGCCACCGAGAACGACACCTCCGATCCGGGCCGTGGCCTGCTTGGTGTGTATAAGTTCGAAGGTGAGCGACTGGTGCACAGCGGCGAAATTTCCACCCACGGCGTCGGCCCGCATCAGGTGTCGTGGATGCCCGATGGCGAAACACTGGTGGTGGCCAACGGCGGCATTCGCACCGAGGCCGAAAGCCGGGTCGAGATGAACCTCAATGCCATGGAACCGAGCCTGGTGCTGATGAAGCGCGACGGCACGCTGCTGAGCAAGGAAACACTGGCCCAGCAGATGAACAGCGTGCGGCACTTGGGTATCGCCAGTGACGGCACCATCGTCGCTGGTCAGCAGTTCATGGGCGATGCTCACGAGTCTTCGGAGCTGCTGGCGATCAAGCGTCCCGGCCAACCGTTCGTGGCGTTCCCGGTGCCTGAGCATCAGTTGCAGGCCATGGGGCATTACACCGCCAGCGTTGCCGTGCACAGCGAACTGCGCCTGGTCGCCCTGACCGCGCCGCGGGGCAACCGCTTTTTCATCTGGGACCTGGACAGCGGTGAAGTACGCCTGGATGCACCGCTTCCCGATTGTGCCGGGGTCGGTGCCGTGGCCGACGGGTTTGTCGTGACCTCGGGTCAAGGCCGCTGCCGGTTCTACGATTGCCGCCAGACAACCGTTGTGGCAAAACCTCTGGAATTGCCTGCTGGTCTCTGGGACAACCACCTGCATTTGATGGCTTGAAAGATCGCAGCCTGCGGCAGCGCCTACAGGGGAATGCGTACCCTTAGGAGCTGCCGAAGGCTGCGATCTTTTTCGTAAGAACACGCAAAAAACATCCATTGGAATCCCCCTCATACTCGGAGTAATGTTCCCGACAGTCTCACCTGATTTTCTCCAAGGAAATGGAAATATGCTGCGTCGCCGCATGCTGATCATGTTGGGTGTTGTCCTGCTAATCGTGATGGTCCTGGCCGGTTACAAAGCCTTCTCCATCTATACGATGATGAAGGGCTTCTCTGTGCCGAAACCACCGATCAGTGTCGCCGTGGCCACCGCCACCGAACGTCCGTGGCAAAGCCGTTTGCCAACGGTCGGCACCCTTACGGCGCTGCAGGGAGTCGATCTGAGCCTGGAGGTCGACGGCACCGTCAAGGAAGTTCAGTTCGAGTCAGGACAGAAGGTCAAGGTCGGTCAGCCGCTGCTGCAACTCGACAGCGCCGTGGAAACCGCCCTGCTGGCAACCGCCCAGGCCGACCTGGGACTGGCGCAACTGGATTACGGTCGGGGTAGCCAACTGGTGGGCAGCCAGGCTATTTCCAAAGGCGAGTTCGACCGACTCTCGGCGGTATTGCAAAAGAGCCGGGCCACGGTCAATCAGCTCAAGGCGGCGCTGGAGAAAAAACGAATCCTCGCACCGTTCAGCGGGACCATCGGTATTCGTCGGGTAGACGTCGGCGACTACGTGGCCAGCGGCACGATGATCGCCACCCTGCAAGACCTCAGCAGCCTCTACGTCGACTTCTTTGTACCCGAGCAGGACGTGCCGAAGATCACCCTCGGCCAATCGGTACAGGTCATAGTCTCGGCCTACCCGACGGAGACTTTCCCCGGCACCGTCAGCGCGATCAACCCGAAGGTAGAAAGCAGCACCCGCAACGTGCTGGTGCGCGCGACCCTGGCCAACCCCGATGGCAAACTCCTGCCGGGGATGTTTGCCAGCCTGCAGGTGTTGTTGCCCGCCCCGCAGCCGCACATCGTGGTGCCGGAAAGCGCGATCAGCTACACCCTTTATGGCAACTCGCTGTATGTCGTCGCGCAGAAAAAGGCCGAAGACGGCAGCCTCGAAAAAGACGATAAGGGCCAACCGGTTCTGATCGCCGAACGACGTTTCGTCGAAACCGGCGAGCGCCGCGACGGGATGGTCATGATCACCAAAGGCGTGCAGAACGGCGAAAAAGTGGTCACGGCTGGTCAGCTCAAACTGGACCACGGCGTGCACGTTGCCATCAGCGACGACAAGACCCTGGCTGAGAAGAACAGTCAGCCGCGCGCTGACTGATCAAGGAATCCCCATGGCTTTTACCGATCCGTTCATCCGCCGCCCGGTGCTCGCCACCGTGGTCAGCCTGTTGATAGTGCTGCTGGGCTTCCAGGCCTGGAGCAAGTTACCGCTGCGCCAATACCCACAAATGGAAAACGCCCTGATCACGGTGACCACCGCTTATCCCGGAGCCAACGCCGAGACCATCCAGGGCTATATCACCCAACCGATGCAGCACAGCCTGGCCAGCGCCGAGGGCATCGACTACATGACCTCGGTCAGTCGCCAGAACTTCTCGGTGATCTCGATCTACGCGCGCATCGGCTCCAACACCGACCGCCTGTTCACCGAACTGCTGGCCAAGGCCAACGAGGTCAAGAACCAGCTGCCCCAGGATGCCGAAGACCCGGTGCTGAGCAAGGAAGCCACCGGCGCCTCGGCGCTGATGTACATCAGTTTCTTCAGCAACGAGCTGAGTAACCCGCAGATCACCGACTACCTGTCCCGGGTTATCCAGCCGAAACTGGCGACCCTGCCGGGCATGGCCGAAGCCGAGATTCTCGGCAACCAGGTGTTCGCCATGCGCCTGTGGCTGGATCCGGTGAAGCTCGCCGGTTTCGGCCTGAGCGCCAGCGATGTGACCAACGCCGTGCGCCAGTACAACTTCCTCTCCGCCGCCGGCGAAGTGAAAGGCGAGTACGTGGTCACCAGCATCAACGCCAACACCGAACTCAAATCCGCCGAGGCCTTTGGCGCAATTCCGCTCAAGGTCGACGGTGACAGTCGTGTGCTGTTGCGAGACGTGGCGCGGGTCGAGATGGGCGCGGAGAACTACAACACCATCAGTTCCTTCGGCGGCACACCCTCGGTGTACATCGGCATCAAGGCCACACCCGGCGCCAACCCGCTGGATGTGATCAAGGAAGTGCGCAAGATCATGCCGGACCTGAAGGCCCAACTGCCGCCGAACCTCAAGGGCGAAATTGCCTACGACGCCACGTTGTTCATCCAGGCCTCCATCGACGAAGTGTTGAAGACCCTGTTCGAAGCGGTACTGATCGTGATCGTGGTGGTGTTCCTGTTCCTCGGCGCCCTGCGTTCGGTGGTGATCCCGGTGGTGACCATTCCGCTGTCGATGATCGGCGTAATGTTCTTCATGCAGATGATGGGCTACTCGATCAACCTGCTGACCTTGCTGGCGATGGTCTTGGCCATCGGGCTGGTGGTGGACGACGCCATCGTGGTGGTGGAAAACATCCACCGGCACATCGAAGAAGGCAAGACACCGTTGGATGCGGCCATCGAGGGCGCCCGGGAAATCGCCATGCCGGTGGTGTCGATGACCATCACCCTGGCGGCGGTCTATGCACCGATCGGCTTCCTGACCGGCCTGACGGGGGCGTTGTTCAAGGAGTTCGCCCTGACCCTGGCCGGGGCGGTGGTGATTTCCGGTGTCATCGCCCTGACGCTGTCGCCGATGATGTGCGCCATGCTGCTGCGCCACGATGAAAACCCCAGCGGCCTGGCCCATCGCCTGGACGTGATCTTCGAAGGCCTAAAGCGCCGCTACCAGCGTGTGCTTCACGGCACTCTCAACACCCGGCCGGTAGTGCTGGTATTCGCGGTGATCGTGCTGTGCCTGATTCCGGTACTGCTCAAGTTCACCAAGTCGGAACTGGCGCCGGACGAAGACCAGGGCGTGATCTTCATGATGGCCAACGCCCCGCAACCAGCCAACCTCGACTACATGAACGCCTACACCGACGAATTCGTCGCCATTTTCAAGGAGTTTCCCGAGTACTACTCCTCGTTCCAGATCAACGGCTTCAATGGCGTGCAATCGGGGATCGGCGGCTTCCTGCTCAAACCCTGGAATGAACGCCACCGGACCCAGATGCAGATCCTGCCGTTGGTCCAGAGCAAGCTGGAAAGCATTCCCGGGCTGCAAATATTCGGCTTCAACCTGCCGTCCCTGCCAGGCACCGGCGAGGGCTTGCCGTTTCAATTCGTGATCAACTCGGCTAACAGCTACGAGGCGCTGTTGCAGGTGATGGACCGGGTGAAAAAAAGAGCGATGGAGTCCGGCAAGTTTGCTTTTGTCGACGTCGACCTGGCCTTCGACAAGCCCGAAGTCGTGGTGGATATCGATCGCGCCAAGGCTGCGCAGATGGGTGTGTCCATGCAGGACCTGGGCGGTACTCTTGCGACGATGCTGGGCGAGGCGGAGATCAACCGGTTCACCATCGAAGGTCGCAGCTACAAGGTCATCGCTCAGGTGGAACGGCCCTACCGCGATAACCCTGACTGGCTGAACCATTATTACGTCAGGAACACCAAGGGCGAACTGCTGCCCCTGTCGACCCTGATCACCGTGACTGACCGCGCGCGGCCGCGTCAGTTGAACCAGTTCCAGCAACTCAACTCGGCGATTCTTTCCGGGGTCCCGCTGGTCAGCATGGGTGAAGCCATCGACACCGTGCGCCAGATCGCCCGGGAAGAGGCACCGACGGGTTACGCCGTCGACTATGCCGGTGTCTCACGGCAATACGTTCAGGAAGGCAGCGCGCTGTGGGTCACCTTCGCCCTGGCCTTGGCGATCATCTTCCTGGTGCTGGCGGCCCAGTTCGAAAGCTTCCGCGATCCGCTGGTGATTCTGGTGACTGTGCCGCTGTCGATCTGTGGCGCATTGATCCCGCTCTTCCTCGGCTGGTCGAGCATGAACATCTATACCCAGGTGGGGCTGGTGACGTTGATCGGACTGATCAGCAAGCATGGGATCCTGATCGTCGAGTTCGCCAACCAGTTACGCAAGGAGAAAGGCCTGACACCTCGCGAAGCGGTGGAGGAAGCGGCGGCCATTCGTCTGCGCCCGGTATTGATGACCACGGCGGCGATGGTGTTCGGCATGGTGCCGTTGATCATCGCCACGGGCGCGGGAGCCGTCAGCCGGTTCGACATCGGCACGGTGATCGCAACGGGGATGTCGATCGGGACACTGTTCACCTTGTTCGTGCTGCCATGCATTTACACGTTGCTGGCCAAACCCGATAAACCTTAACGTCAAAAACCAAAAGGCCTCGCATTCGCGAGGCCTTCTATGTGGGCTTCAATCTGTTCAACTCTGTGGCCTCAGTCCCTGAGAAAGTCCGAACATGAACAGTAACAAGTCATGATCAGGTTGAGTGGCCATGGGTGCTTTGGCGACCCGGGGCAATGGACAATGCGCGTCACCGTGCACTGAACTGAGGACTTGCATGCGGGGCTGCTCCCAGGCAGCCACCGCCAAAGAAGCAACTGCCAAGGCTCCGGCTAAAAACAAACCTCGCGCAATTTCGAGTTTCATCACGATAAGCCTTTGATAGCGCTGCCAAACGCCTTGTTATAAAAGTAGACGAGTTTTTTCCAGTCTGTATCGCTGAACGACGAGTGGCGACGCCCTTGCTTCAGGTCATGGGGCGCAGCTGCATAGTGCACTGTCATTCTGTTACCTCTTGCGTAATACATAGACCCGCCACATGGCATAGAGCGGTAAAAAATCCATTTGCCCCTGAATACGGAAACCCGCCTGCTCGAACTCCTTTTCAATTGTAGCCGCCGGTAACACAAATCGAGTCTGGTAACCTTCCTGCCCACGCTGCCTCTCGGCGCGCTTGCGTTTCCAGGCCTTGAAATTGCCGTCTACCCATAGCGAAACGATCACGCTGTCGCGGGTGACACGCTCGAATTCGCGCAGGATGGTCAGTCGTTGCTCGGCTTCACCGACGTGATGGAGCAGACGCATGCAGAAAATGCTGTCGACCGCGTTATCGGGCAAGGCAATGTCGAATGCAGACGTGTGCAAGGGTTGCACCCTTTTGACCACGTCGGCGGGTTGCGTGCGCATGGCAGTCTTGAGCATGGACACCGAGTTGTCGGCCCCGATGATGACACGGTTGTGCTTTTCCGCGAGCAACGGCCAGAAACGCCCGGCACCGCAGGGCAAATCGAGGACCAGGCCAGGTTCACCGGCCAACGCCAGGGCCTTTCGTGCCAGGTGTTCATCACGCCATTGGGACAGCCGGCGACCGAGCCCCACCTGGTGCTTGCGCACATTTTTCTGTGCGGGTCGATCGTCGTATTTTTCGGAGAAGCCGAGCTTTATCGGGCCAGCCATGACTGCAATCTCCTGAGCTTCTGATGACAACCACCTTAAGTTACGGGGTGTCAGCGTCAGGTCATGCCTTGGTGAAAATTTCGTCAGGTAAAGCCCGGAATCATTTCAGGGTTTTGCGGAGCCGATTTGATTTTCAACCCATTCACCGCTATTTCTGACTCAACTCCACCTGGAAGCGACAACCGTTGGGTTCCATGTTCGTCAGGCTGACACTCCAGCCCTGGTTCTCACATATCCGCTGCACCAGCGACAGTCCCAGCCCCAAGCCCTCGCCACGCTTTTCGCTGCCGCGCACGAAAGGCTCGAACATCGCCTCGCGCTTTTCCTCGGGAATGCCTACACCACTGTCCTCGACCACGAACCCCGTATCCGTCAGGGCCAAGCGGATAAACCCATGCTCGGTGTAATGCAGCGCATTACGCAACAGGTTGCCCATCACCGCGTGCAGAAGCGTCGCGTTATAGCGAGTGTCCGGCGGGTTGCCCAACTCGACGTTCAACGTCAGACCCTTGGCTTCGATCGGTTCGCGCCATTGGCAAAGCAACCCGTCGGCCACCTGACTGAGGCTCTGCTGGGGACCCATGCTGGCGTCTTCATGCTGAGCGCGGGCCAGCATGAGGAAGGTCTGCACCAACTCGCGCATCTCTGCGCAAGCCCGGGCGATCCGCTCGACCTGGGCACGCCCGCGCTGATCGATGCCGGGGTTTTCCAGCAACAATTCACAGGAACTGGCCAACACCATCAATGGCGTGCGCAGTTCGTGGCTGACGTCACTGGTGAACAATCGCTCACGGGTCAACGCCTGACGCAAACGCCCGAGGGTGGCGTCGAAGGCCACGGCCAGCTCGCCCACTTCATCGGCGGCATAATCCGGCGCCAGTGGCGGTGCCAGGCCCAACAGCTGATCGCGATGGCGCACCTGGCGGGCCAGTCGCACCACCGGCGCCATCACCTTGCGCGCCAGCACCCAGCCCAGAA
The DNA here is from genome assembly GCF_056406935.1 of Pseudomonas sp. P1_A1. Classification (NCBI taxonomy): domain Bacteria; kingdom Pseudomonadati; phylum Pseudomonadota; class Gammaproteobacteria; order Pseudomonadales; family Pseudomonadaceae; genus Pseudomonas; species Pseudomonas sp. P1_A1. The sequence continues at coordinate 250,827 of NZ_JBFTZE010000007.1, forward strand.
ATACCGCCAGCGCCAGGCTCAGCACGAAACCCACCAGCACTACGGCAAACAGCACCCGTTCACGCTCTTCGAAATCGCTTTGGTCCTGCAACAGCACGTAGCGCCGTCCGTCGACGATTTCGACCATGGCGTGATACGACAGATGGTCGCGAAAGACTTCATGAAAACCAGAGTCCAGGTGCCGCAAATCCTTGGGTAACTCAAAGTCGCCCGGCCCGCCGCTGAAATAGAACAACTGGTCCGGCTCGGGGCGGTGGCTCCAGTCCGACACGCTGTCCATCAGCAACAGGCGTTGCAAATCGCCGCCCAGACCTGCCGAAATCAGTTTTTCTTCCACCAGGTGCACGGTCGCGATGATGCCTATCGCGAAGGCTCCCGCGACCAATGCGCTCATCAACGCAAAAGCGATGATGATCCGTTGGGCAAGGCTCTGCTTAAACTCCATCACGACCCTCGGCCAAGCGATAACCGACGCCGTGCACCGTGTGCAGCAAGGGCTTGTCGAACGGCTTGTCGATCACCTGGCGCAGTTGATGGACGTGGCTGCGCAGACTGTCGCTGTCCGGGCAGTCGTCGCCCCACAGGGCCTCTTCGAGAATTTCCCGACGCAGCACGTGCGGGCTTTTCTGCATCAACACCGCCAGCAGCTTCAGGCCCACCGGGTTGAGTTTCAGCAGACGGCCTTCGCGTGTCACCTCCAGGGTATCGAGGTCGTAGCTCAGATCGCCGACCTGCAAGGCACGGCGACCGCCACCCTGGGCACGGCGCATGACCGCCTCGATGCGCGCCGCCAGTTCGGACAGGGCAAAGGGTTTGATCAAGTAATCGTCGGCGCCGGATTTGAAGCCTTGCAGACGGTCGTCCAGCTGATCGCGCGCGGTGAGCATGATCACCGGCGTATCACGGCGGGCGTCTTCGCGCAGGCGTTTGCACAGGGTGTAGCCATCGATGCCGGGCAGCATGATATCGAGTACGATCAAGTCGTAATGCTCGGTGGCCGCCAGGTGCAAGCCAGATAAACCGTCCTGTGCGCAATCCACGGTGTAACCTTTGAGCCCCAGATAATCGGCCAGGTTGGCCAGGATATCGCGGTTGTCTTCAACCAATAGAATTCGCATCGGCACCTCCTCCGTATACAGTAACGGCCGTCTTGGCCCGCGCAGCTTAAGGCCAAGTGTGACTCAGGGCTAGGGCGGCCGGTCGTAGAATCGATGCGCTCAACCAAATAATGGTGCTAACAAGTTTTTCACTGTCGGTTCACAACCTGACTACAGCGTTCAAGAGAAACTTTCGCGCGATTGAAATAGGGAATGTAGATAATGGATTGTTTGAAGACGGCGCCAATGCGCCTTCTGCTGCTGGTAACCGGTTCCTGGCTGGTCATTTTTCTCCTGACCCGAAGCGTTCTGCTCCTCACTCACCTGGATGAGGCCGGCAGCGGGCTCCTGTCCGTGTTTGGCATCGGCCTGCTTTATGACCTGGGTTTCATTGCCTACGCGGCGCTGCCCATGGGCCTCTATCTGCTGCTATGCCCGCCGGCCTTGTGGCGCCGCCGTGGCCATCGCTGGTTCCTTCAGGGCCTGCTGACCGTCAGCCTGTTCGCCATGCTGTTCACGTCGGTGGCCGAATGGCTGTTCTGGGATGAGTTCGGTGTGCGTTTCAACTTCATCGCCGTCGATTACCTGGTCTACTCCGACGAAGTGCTGAATAACCTGCTGGAGTCGTACCCGATCGGCAAGCTGCTGAGCCTGCTCGCGGTGCTGGCCGTGGTCCTGAGCCTTGCCCTGCGCAAATCCTTCAACGCTGCGCTGGACGCACCATTGCCTGCCATGCGCGGGCGTCTGCTGAATGCGCTCGGCCTGCTGATCGTCGCTGGCCTGAGCGCGCAACTGCTCAGCCAGGATGCGCCGCGCGCTCAGGGAGGCAATGCCTATCAGAACGAACTGGCGAGCAATGGCCCATACCAGTTCTTCGCCGCCTTTCGCAATAACGAACTGGATTACCCGCAGTTCTACAGCACCCTGCCGACCTCCGTCGTCGCGCAACAGATTCGCGCTGAACTGACCGAGCCCAACGCTCGCTTCATCGGCGAGGATCCGCAGGACATCCGCCGGATGATCGATAATCCCGGCACCGAACGAAAACCCAACATCGTGCTGGTCACCATCGAAAGCTTCAGTGCCAAGTACATGGGCAGCAATGGCGACGATCGCAACCTGACACCAAACCTCGATGCCTTGCGCAAACAAAGCCTGTACTTCAATAATTTCTACGCCACCGGCACCCGCACCGATCGCGGCCTGGAGGCCATCACCCTGGCCATTCCACCGACGCCGGGGCGCTCGATCGTCAAGCGCGTGGGTCGTGAAAGCGGTTTCGCCAGCCTCGGCCAGCAACTCAGCGCCGTGGGTTACGACAGCGTATTCGTGTATGGCGGGCGCGGTTACTTCGACAACATGAACGCGTTCTTCAGCGGCAACGGCTATCGCGTCGTCGACCAGAGCAGCGTCGATGAATCAGAGATTCACTTCAAGAACGCCTGGGGAATGGCTGACGAAGACCTCTATAACCAGACCCTGAAACTGGCCGATGCCGACTACGCCAGGCAACAGCCGTTTCTGCTGCAACTGATGACCACCTCCAACCATCGCCCCTACACCTACCCGGATAACCGGATCGATATCAAATCCGGTAGCGGACGCGACGGTGCGGTGAAGTACACCGACTTCGCCATTGGTCAGTTCCTCGATCAGGCGCGCAAAAAACCCTGGTTCGATAATACAATCTTCGTCTTCGTTGCCGATCACACGGCTGGCAGCGCCGGTAAAGAAGACTTGCCTATCAACAACTATCAGATTCCGCTGTTCATCTATGCACCGAAGCTGATCGACGCTCGGGAAACCGCACAGCTGGCCAGTCAGATCGACCTTGCGCCAACGTTGCTCGGGCTGCTGAACCTGGATTACCAGTCGACGTTCTTCGGTCGCAACCTGTTGCAGGACAATCCACTGCCGCCGCGAGTGGTGGTTGGCAACTATCAACATCTGGGCTTGTTCGATGGTAAGGATTTAGCGATCCTGAGCCCGCGTGAGGGTCTGCGTCGCCACGACGATGCACTGACCGACAGTCGCGAATCACGGGCCACCACCGTTGATCCGTTGATCACCCGCGCAATCACTTATTACCAAACTGCCAGTCATGGCTTCAAGCAACAGCTGCTCGGCTGGAAAGCGCCCACGGAGGGCACCCGCCAAGTCAGCGAACGTTAACCGAATGGCCCCGGGCTGATGCCCCGGGGTTTTTCCATTCATCAGGATCCACCATGTCATCAACCGCTGTCCGTCCCGCCTCCCGCCCGCTCAACTTCTGGCTGTATCTGGGAGTGCCCGCCATTGCGGCGATCACTCTGATGCTGCTCGAGTTGACGTCCCTGGACATGGACCTTGCCAAGCTGTTCTATGATCCGGTCGCCGGTGCATTCATCGGGCGCCACAGTTATTTCCTGGAAGACATCCTGCATGACCGGGCCAAGCAAGTGGTCATTGCCTTTTCGGTGTTCTCAATCCTGGGCTTTGTCGGCTCCTTCTTCATTGGAAGGCTCAAACCGTTCAAACGTGAAATGGGTTGCCTGGTGTTGTCTCTGGCGCTGTCAACCTCCTTTGTCACTCCGCTCAAAGCGGCAACGGCGGTGCAATGCCCATGGAGCCTGGAACAATTCGGCGGGCACGAAACCTACAGCGAACTGCTGAGCCCTCGCCCGCATACCGACAAGCCAGGCCGCTGCTGGCCAGGTGGTCATGCGGCGACCGGTTTCACCCTGTTTGCGTTGTTCTTTGTGTTGCGTGACCGACGCCCAAGGCTGGCACGCTATGCGTTTATCTTCGCTTTCACGTTGGGCTCGGTGTTTTCCATCGGCCGGATGATGCAGGGCGCGCACTTCTTCTCGCACAACGTGTGGACGGCGATTTTCTGCTGGCTGTTTTGCCTGGGAGCGTACTACTACATCCTGTACCGGCCGGCCTCCAAGACTGAACAGGCGAACGAGGCAAAACCGGTCAGCGCCTGAACAAAGATCAAAAGATCGCAGGCTTCGCCAGCTCCTACACGGGATTGCGAACCTCTGTAGGCGCTGCCGAAGGCTGCGATCTTTTGAAGGGCAATAAAAAGCCCCGCCTGCTCAACGCAGGCGGGGCTTTTTTATAGGGGTAAGGCTGGCTTACATCATGCCGCCCATGCCACCCATACCACCCATGTCTGGCATACCGCCGCCAGCTGCGCCTTCTTTCTTCGGCGCTTCGGCAACAGCGGCCTCGGTGGTCAGGATCAGACCGCCAATCGAGGATGCAGCTTGCAGAGCCGAACGGGTCACCTTGGTTGGGTCCAGGATGCCCATTTCGATCATGTCGCCGTATTCGCTGGTGGCAGCGTTGTAACCGAAGTTACCCGCACCTTGCTTGACCTTGTCGACAACCACGCTTGGCTCGTCGCCGGAGTTGGCAACGATCTGACGCAGTGGCGCTTCGACCGCACGACGCAGAACAGCGATACCGACGTCCTGATCGGCGTTGTCGCCTTTCAGTTCGCTGATGGCTTGCAGGGCACGGATCAGTGCCACGCCGCCGCCAGGTACCACGCCTTCTTCAACGGCTGCACGGGTAGCGTGCAGGGCGTCTTCAACGCGGGCTTTCTTCTCTTTCATTTCTACTTCGGAGCCAGCGCCAACCTTGATCACTGCAACGCCGCCGGACAGTTTGGCCAGGCGCTCTTGCAGTTTTTCACGGTCGTAGTCGGACGAAGTGTCAGCCACTTGCTGACGGATCTGGGTCACGCGAGCCTGGATATCAGCCTCAACGCCGGCGCCGTCGATCACGGTGGTGTTTTCTTTGGACAGGATCACGCGCTTGGCATTACCCAGGTGTTCCAGGGTAGTGCTTTCCAGGCTCAGACCGATCTCTTCGGAGATCACGGTACCGCCGGTCAGAACAGCGATGTCCTGCAGCATGGCCTTGCGACGGTCGCCGAAGCCTGGAGCCTTGACGGCTGCGACTTTAACGATGCCACGCATGTTGTTCACAACCAGAGTCGCCAGGGCTTCGCCTTCAACGTCTTCGGCCACGATCAGCAGTGGACGGCCGGCTTTGGCAACGGCTTCCAGTACTGGCAGCATTTCGCGGATATTCGAGATCTTTTTGTCGACCAGCAGGATCAGCGGACCGTCCAGCTCGGCAGTCATGGTCTCTGGCTTGTTGACGAAGTACGGGGACAGGTAGCCACGGTCGAACTGCATGCCTTCAACAACCGACAGTTCGTTTTCCAGGCCCGAGCCTTCTTCAACGGTGATCACGCCTTCTTTACCGACTTTTTCCATGGCTTCGGCAATGATGTCGCCGATGGAGTTGTCGGAGTTAGCGGAGATGGTACCCACCTGAGCGATTGCCTTGGTGTCAGCGCAAGGCTTGGACAGGGCTTTCAGTTCCTTGACGATCGCGATGGTCGCTTTGTCGATACCGCGCTTCAGGTCCATCGGGTTCATGCCGGCAGCAACGGCTTTCAGGCCTTCGTTGACGATCGACTGAGCCAGAACGGTAGCGGTGGTGGTGCCGTCGCCTGCGTCATCGTTGGCACGGGAGGCAACGTCTTTGACCAGCTGCGCGCCCATGTTTTCGAAGCGGTCTTCGAGTTCGATTTCTTTGGCTACGGAAACGCCGTCCTTGGTGATGGTCGGAGCGCCGAAGCTCTTCTCGATGATCACGTTACGGCCTTTCGGGCCCAGGGTCGCTTTTACTGCGTCAGCCAGAACGTTGACACCGGTGAGCATCTTCTTGCGGGCGGAGTCGCCGAATTTAACTTCTTTAGCAGCCATGATCGATATTCCTTAAATACTTTGTAGTAGCGGGAAAATGAGCGGGGAATCAGCCTTCGACAACAGCGAGAATCTCGTTCTCAGCCATGATCACCAGGTCTTCGCCATCGACTTTCACAGTGTTGCTGCCGGAGTACGGGCCGAACACCACCTTGTCACCCACTTTCACGGACAGTGCACGCACTTCGCCGTTGTCCAGCACTTTGCCAGGGCCTACAGCCAGGACTTCACCCTGGTTTGGCTTTTCAGCAGCCGAACCTGGCAGGACGATACCGCCAGCGGTTTTCTTTTCTTCTTCGCTGCGACGGATAACGACGCGGTCATGCAGAGGACGAAGCTTCATTGTCGATCTCTCCTAATTGCGGTTTTCATCGGCCGGTGTAGTCCCGGCGGGTTTAACAAATCCGGCGGCGCCGGGTGCGGTTCGTCGAGCGAACCGCGGAAGTCTGTCTGGCGCAATTGCCAGAAACCTTGCGGTGACCGTTACATAAGGGCGCGCGAGCCTATTTCAAGGGCCGTGAGCGAAATTTTTACGTCGTGGCCCTGAAAACGAACACGGCACCCGAAGGTGCCGTGTCGATGGAAGTGTTACTTGGAATCGCGGTGTTCGAATTCGCCTTCGATCACGTTGGGCTCACGGCCCAGCGGCTGGCGTGGAGCAGGACCGCCCCGCGGCTGAAGGTCATCGGCAAACGCACGCTGGCGCATCGCTTGTTCCTCGGCACGCAGGCGCATTTTATTGGCCAGCAGTCGACGAGAGAGCGGCAGCAACATGATCAGGCCCAACACGTCGGTGACGAAGCCCGGCAGGATCAACAGACCGCCAGCCAGGGCCAGCATCAGGCCTTCGAGCATGGTCTGCGCCGGCAACTCGCCGCGGTTCAGACTTTCACGGGCGCGCAGCGCAGTAGCCAGACCGGCGATACGCAGCACGAACACGCCGAGCATCGAGCCGAGAATGATCAGCAGCAAGGCCGGGAAAAACCCGATCGCCCCGCTGACCTTGACGAATACGAACAGCTCCAACACCGGGAACAGTACAAAGAGCAACAAAAAAGGGCGCATCAAATGGTTCCTCAACGCAAGTAAGCCTTGCCAGTGTTCCTTAGATGACGTCGCCGTTTCGTGAATTCAAGCGTCGGCCACTTGATTTTTCGGCCAATGTTCGGCGTGAGCCAGGAAAACCAAGGCTTCCCGGACTTGTGTCGGCGTATTACAAGGCGCTTGAAACGGCAGCCAGTAAAGCCCCTGGCCGATGCGCAAGTGCATGCCTTCGCTGTCGATGCCGACCAATTGCGCTGGCACGGTTTTCGGCAGGCCCGCCAGGTCGACATAGTGGGCGATGGCTTTGGCGTGATCGGCATTCATATGCTCGACCATGCTCACTTCGGCCTTGCCAGCGAACGGGTTGGCGAGGGTCAGTTGGTCGACCCAGTGAATCGCGCCAAAGCCGCCGATGTAACGGTGGCGTACCGGTTTGAGCACCCAGAAATCGAAATCGTGGGCCTTGTGATAGTTCTGCGAATCCGGGAAATAGCGGTAGTAACGCTCGGCTGCCGCTTCGATGGCTGCGGTGTCCTCGAGTTTTTCCCCTTCGGCCAGGTAGGTCAGCCGACCAACGGCTTGCACGTCTTCGGCCTCGCGTTCACCCACCAGCAGCGAGCATTTCGGATCCTTCAGCAGGTTGTGAGTGTGCTGAGCAATGCGGCTGATAAGGATCAGCGGCCGGCCCTGTTCGTCCAGACAGTACGGAACCACGGAGCCAAACGGGAAACCGGGCATCGCTTTGGAGTGCGTCGAGAGCACTCCACGGTATTCCTTGAGAAGCAATTCTCGGGCATGCTTAGCCACTACAACGCTCAATTTATGACTCCTTATATAGATTCCGTCGAAAAAACGGACAGGCGTCTGGGTGTAAGTTCCAGTACGCCACAGGGGCAGTTCTCATGTGCAGCCAAGCCACATCAGGCTCAGATCGAGAGGCCCTCTAGAAGGAGAAACACTCCGATCGGCTATGGGGCTATGCGAATGCAACTCACTGACAAAGTAATCATTATCACCGGCGGTTGCCAGGGTTTAGGCCGTTCCATGGCCGAGTATCTTGCAAGTCGTGGCGCCAAGCTGGCCCTGGTGGACCTGAACCAGGAAAAACTCGACGCCGCCGTCGCCGCTTGCAAGGCCAAGGGTGTCGAGGCTCGCGCCTACTTGTGCAACGTCGCCGATGAAGAGCAAGTGACCCACATGGTCAGCCAGGTGGCCGACGATTTCGGCGCGATCCATGGCCTGATCAACAACGCCGGCATTTTGCGTGACGGCCTGTTGCTGAAGGTCAAGGACGGCGAAATGACCAAGATGAGCCTGGCCCAATGGCAAGCGGTGATCGACGTCAATCTGACCGGCGTGTTCCTGTGCACCCGTGAAGTCGCGGCAAAAATGGTCGAGCTGAACAACAGCGGCGCGATCATCAATATCTCGTCGATCTCGCGCGCCGGCAATATCGGCCAGACCAACTACTCCGCCGCCAAGGCCGGTGTCGCTGCGGCGACCGTGACCTGGGCCAAGGAACTGGCACGTTATGGGATTCGCGTGGCGGGCATTGCGCCGGGCTTCATCGAAACTGAAATGACCCTGAGCATGAAACCTGAAGCGCTGGAAAAGATGACTTCCGGGATTCCGCTCAAGCGCATGGGCAAACCCGAAGAGATCGCCCAGTCGGCGGCCTACATTTTCGAGAATGACTACTACACCGGTCGGATTCTGGAGTTGGATGGCGGGTTGCGTATCTAAAGCAAGATCAAAAGATCGCAGCCTCGCTTCGCTCGACAGCTCCTACATGGATTGGCTTACACCTGTAGGAGCTGTCGAGCGAAGCGAGGCTGCGATCTCTTTTCAGCGATTTAATCGTCGCTGACGGTGATGTTCGGCATCGCCGGCGTCGCAGCTTCCTGCAACACAATCCGCGCACCGACATGGCGGGCCAGTTCCTGGTAAACCATCGCAATCTGGCTGTCAGGCTCGGCGATCACCGTTGGCTTGCCGCCATCGGCCTGTTCACGGATCAGCATCGACAGCGGCAACGAAGCCAACAGTTCGACGCCGTACTGGTTGGCCAGCTTCACACCGCCGCCCTCACCGAACAAATGCTCGGCATGCCCGCAGTTGGAGCAGATGTGCACGGCCATGTTTTCGACCACGCCCAGCACCGGGATGTTGACCTTGCGGAACATTTCCACACCCTTGCGCGCATCCAGCAATGCCAGATCCTGCGGGGTGGTCACGATCACCGCACCGGCCACCGGGACTTTCTGCGCCAGGGTCAACTGGATGTCGCCGGTGCCTGGCGGCATGTCGATGACCAAGTAATCCAGATCGCCCCAGGCCGTTTGCGTGACCAGTTGCAACAAGGCGCCGGACACCATCGGCCCACGCCAGACCATCGGCGTGTTGTCGTCGGTCAGGAAGGCCATGGACATCACTTCGACGCCATGGGACTCGATCGGAATGAACCATTTCTGATCCTTGACCTGAGGACGGGTGCCTTCAGGGATGCCGAACATGATGCCCTGGCTCGGACCGTAGATGTCCGCGTCGAGAATCCCCACTTTGGCACCTTCACGAGCCAACGCCAGCGCCAGGTTGGCGGCCGTGGTGGATTTGCCCACGCCCCCCTTGCCAGACGCCACGGCCACCACGTTCTTGACGTTGGCCAACCCCGGAATCTGTGCCTGGGCCTTGTGCGCGGCAATCACGCTGGTGATCTCGACGCGGGCAGTGACCACGCCGTCCAGGCCCTCGATGGCCAGTTGCAGCAACTGCGCCCAGCCACTCTTGAACAGACCGGCGGCGTAACCCAGCTCCAGCTGGACGCTGACGCGATCGCCCTGAATATCGATGCTGCGCACGCACCCGGCGCTGACCGGGTCCTGGTTCAGATAAGGGTCGGTGTATTGGCGAAGGACGGCTTCCACCGCTGCGCGATTGACGGCGCTCATGGGCAACTCCGATAGCAAGACTGGAAAATCAGGCGGGTATCGTACCTGTTCTGATGGTTTGGCGGGATGCCAAAAAGATCGCTGCCTTCGGCAGCTCCTACAAGTTCGGCGCAATCCCTCTAGGAGCTGCCGAAGGCTGCGATCTTTTGACTGATTTAGCCGTTACTCATCCAATGAAACAGGCTCACGGGGTGAAAAATATGCGCCGGCGCTTTATAGTGGCCGACCTCCGTTTCATCAAGTAGCCGAGCCCCATGTCCGAGCCACGCAAGATCCTCGTCACCAGCGCCCTGCCCTATGCCAATGGTTCGATCCACCTCGGCCATATGCTGGAATACATCCAGACCGATATGTGGGTGCGCTTCCAGAAGCACCGCGGCAACCAATGCATTTACGTCTGCGCCGACGACGCCCACGGTTCGGCCATCATGCTGCGCGCGGAAAAGGAAGGCATCACCCCGGAACAACTGATCGCCAACGTCCAGGCTGAACATAGCGCCGACTTTGCCGAGTTCCTGGTGGACTTCGACAACTTCCACTCCACTCACGCCGAAGAAAACCGTGAGCTGTCGAGCCAGATCTACCTGAAGCTGCGCGACGCCGGGCACATCGCCACGCGCTCGATCACGCAGTACTTCGACCCGGAAAAGAAAATGTTCCTGGCCGACCGCTTCATCAAGGGCACCTGCCCGAAATGCGGCACCGAAGACCAGTACGGCGACAACTGCGAAAAATGCGGTGCAACCTACGCGCCGACCGACCTCAAAGATCCGAAGTCGGCAATCTCCGGCGCCACGCCGGTGCTCAAGGATTCCCAGCACTTCTTCTTCAAGCTGCCGGACTTCCAGGAAATGCTGCAAGCCTGGACCCGCAGCGGCACCTTGCAAGAGGCCGTGGCCAACAAGATCGCCGAATGGCTGGATGCTGGCCTGCAACAGTGGGACATCTCCCGCGATGCGCCGTACTTCGGCTTCGAAATTCCCGATGAGCCGGGCAAGTACTTCTACGTGTGGCTGGACGCGCCGATCGGCTACATGGCCAGCTTCAAGAACCTGTGCAACCGTACGCCTGCACTTGATTTCGACGCGTTCTGGGGCAAGGACTCCACCGCCGAGCTGTACCATTTCATCGGCAAGGACATCGTCAACTTCCACGCCCTGTTCTGGCCAGCGATGCTCGAAGGCGCCGGTTTCCGTAAACCGACCGGCATCAACGTGCACGGCTACCTGACCGTCAACGGTCAGAAGATGTCCAAGTCCCGCGGCACCTTCATCAAGGCCCGGACCTATCTGGATCACCTGTCGCCGGAATACCTGCGCTACTACTACGCGGCCAAGCTGAGCCGTGGCGTCGATGACCTGGACCTGAACCTCGAAGACTTCGTGCAGAAGGTCAACTCGGACCTGGTCGGCAAAGTCGTCAACATCGCCAGCCGTTGCGCCGGTTTCATCCACAAAGGCAACGCTGGCGTGCTGGTGGCCGGCAACGCCGCGCCGGAGCTGACCGAAGCGTTCCTGGCCGCAGCACCGAGCATCGCTGAAGCCTACGAGGCGCGTGACTTCGCCCGGGCCATGCGCGAAATCATGGGCCTGGCCGACCGAGCCAACGCCTGGATCGCCGACAAGGCGCCATGGTCGCTGAACAAACAGGAAGGCAAGCAGGATGAAGTCCAGGCCATTTGCGCCCTGGGCATCAACCTGTTCCGCCAACTGGTGATTTTCCTCAAGCCGGTGCTGCCGCTGTTGGCCGCCGATGCCGAGGCGTTCCTGAACGTCGCCCCGCTGACCTGGAACGACCACGCCACCTTGCTCAGCAACCATCAGCTGAACGAGTTCAAACCCTTGATGACCCGCATCGACCCGGTAAAAGTGCAAGCCATGACCGACGCCTCGAAAGAAGACCTGACCGCCAGCCAGACCGACACCGGCGAAGCTGCCGCACCTCAAGGCAACGGCGAACTGGCCAAGGATCCGCTGTCGCCGGAGATCGAGTTCGATACCTTTGCCGCCGTCGACCTGCGCGTCGCCCTGATCCTCAAGGCCGAAGCCGTCGAAGGGGCCGACAAACTGCTGCGCCTGACCCTGGACATCGGTGACGAGCAACGCAACGTGCTCTCCGGCATCAAGAGCGCCTACCCGGACCCGGCCAAGCTTGAAGGTCGCCTGACCATGATGATTGCCAACCTCAAGCCCCGCAAAATGAAATTCGGGATCTCCGAAGGTATGGTGATGGCGGCCGGCCCTGGTGGCGAAGAAATCTACCTGCTGAGCCCCGACAGTGGCGCCAAGCCAGGTCAGCGCATCAAGTAAGGTTCTGCGCTAAACCGATCCCACAGTCGTGCCCGGCGCGACTGTGGGATTTTCATATCTGGCCCACCCTCCTTCCTTGCCGGATAATGCCTAATCTCTTTTTAGAGAGTTCTTTTTAGAGAGCCCTTTCTAGAGAGCCCCTTAAGAAAGCCCTGTTCTTACCGGCACGATCATGACCGAACTGCTTCTTACGCTTATCAGCGCTGCCCTGATCAACAACCTCGTGTTGCACTGGCCGCTGGGCGTCGATCCGGTGCTGGGCAGCGAGCGGCGACAGGTGCATGCATTGGGCATCGCGACGACGTGCCTGATGCTGATCGTCGGCACGCTCGGCCATGCGCTCTACCACTGGCTGCTGGTGCCGCTGGGGCTGACGTCGCTGCGACTGTTCGCATTCCTGCCGCTGAGCGTTCTGCTGATCGGCCCACTGCTGAAGCTGCTTCCACGGTTATTCGCCAAGCTTTCATTCGAGGGTCTCTGGCCCCTGCTGCTGGGCAATGCCGGCGTGCTTGGGCTGACCTTGCTCAACGCCCAGGACGACAAGGGACTTTTCCACGCCATAGCCTTGAGCCTCGGTGCCGGGCTGGGTTTCTGGCTGGTGCTGAGCCTGTTCAGCGACTTGCGCCAACGCACACTCGATAACGATGTCCCCCTGCCCTTTCGCGGCCTGCCGATCGAATTGATCGGCGCCGGATTGATCGCAGTGGTTTTTCTCGGATTCAGCGGGCTGATCAAAACATGAGTCTGATTCAACGCATCGATGCCCTCTTGCCGCAGACTCAATGCGGCAAGTGTGGCCACCCCGGATGCAAACCGTACGCCGAAGGCATCGCCAGCGGCGAGCCGATCAACAAGTGCCCTCCGGGCGGCAGCGAAACCATCGCGGCCCTCGCCGAGCTGCTGAAAGTGCCGGTGCTGGAACTGGACGTCAGTCGCGGTTCGGCACCGGCGCAAATCGCGTACATCCGCGAAGCCGAATGCATCGGCTGCACCAAATGCATTCAGGCCTGCCCGGTCGACGCGATTGTCGGCGCGGCGAAATTCATGCACACGGTCATCGTCGACGAATGCACCGGTTGCGACCTCTGCGTGGCGCCCTGTCCGGTGGATTGCATCGAGATGCATCCGCTACCGCTGGCCACGCTGCCGATTGTCGGTGGGCTGGCGTTCAGCCTGGAGGAGCAACAGGCGCGGGCCGTCAAGCGCAACCGCGCGCGACGCCGATTCGAACAGCGCAATGCCCGCCTACATCGCGAAGAGCAACAGAAGCTCGCCGAACGTCAGGCCCGCGCCCAACGCGCCGTGCAGTACAGTGAAGTGACGCTCGACCCGGTTCAGGCTGCGCTTGAGCGTGTTCGCGCACAAAAGGCTGCCAATGCCGATGTGGCACTGAAAAAGGCCAAGGTCGATCTGGCGATGAGTCGGGCGCAGCTGAATAAATCGCTCAAGGCCTTCGGGCATCCACCGACCTTCGAACAGCAATCGCAACTGATCGTGCTGCAACAGCAGTTCGAAGCCGCTGAACAGGCGCTGTTGCTGCTGGAAAGCAGTGCACCGATGGTAGCTGCTCCACCTGTTCAGACAAACGATGCCGAGCTGAAACGGGCGAAGATCCAGTTGGCCATGCGCCGCGCCGAACTCAAGAAGGCTCAAACAAACGAAGCGTCGGCCGAACAGATCGCAGCATTGCAACATGCGCTCAGCGAAGCCGAGCGGCAGGTGGATGCCTATGCCGCCCCTTGAATCGGTGGATGAACGCCTTCAGCAGGCCATGAAGCTGGTATTACTGGCCACCCTGCCGGGAATGCTGATGTTGTTCTGGCTGTACGGTTGGGGCGTGTTGATCAACCTGATTCTGACGGCAGCTACCGCACTGGCCGTTGAAGCAGCGGTGTTGCAGCTGCGCAAACAACCTGTAAAACCGACAGTGAGCGATGGCAGTGCACTGGTCAGCGCGACCCTGTTGGCACTGGCCTTGCCGCCTTATTGCCCGTGGTGGCTGACGGTGAGCGCGGCGGCATTCGGACTTTTTTTCGGCAAGCACCTGTATGGCGGCGTCGGCAGGAATCCGTTCAACCCCGCGATGCTCGGCTTCGCTGTGGTTCTAGTCACGTTCCCTCAGCCAATGACCCATTGGCCGTCGTCCCATGGCATGGACTTTCTCGCGGGCCTGCAACAAGTGTTCGGCTTCAGTCTCGGCCAGACGCCGGATGCCTGGGCCCAGGCCACCGCGCTGGACAGCCTGCGAATCAACAAAAGCCTGACCATGGACGAACTGTTTGCCGGCAACCCGGCATTCGGCCATTTCGGCGGCCGGGGCGTGGAATGGGTCAACCTGGCCTTCCTGGCCGGCGGCGCGTTTCTGCTGCAACGGCGGGTGTTCAGCTGGCATGCGCCGGTCGGCATGCTCGCCAGCCTGTTCGTCATCAGCCTGTTGTGCTGGAACGGTTCGGGCTCCGATTCCCATGGCTCGCCACTCTTCCATCTGCTCACTGGCGCGAGCATGCTGGGTGCCTTCTTCATCGTGACGGAACCGGTATCCGGCGCGAAAAACCCCACGGCCCGGTTGCTGTTCGGCGCCGGAGTGGGGCTGCTGACTTACCTGATTCGCACGTGGGGCGGCTATCCCGACGGGGTGGCCTTTGCCGTCCTGCTGATGAACCTCTGTGTACCGGCGCTGGAGCGGTTTGCGGCCTCCAGACAAGCGCAGGTCAGCCCATGAACCGAGCGACGAGCGTTGTGACCCTGGTAATACTGGCAAGCCTGGGGACAGGCGCGACTTACCTCGCGCAGCACACCAGCGCCGCACGCATTGCCGCCGAACAACGCCTGATCGACAGCCGCAATTTGCTGGACCTGCTAGCGCCCGACAGCTACGACAATCAGCCACTGGAACACCCCCTCAGCGTCGAAAACACTCGCCTGCCCAATAGCACGCTGCTGAATGGCTACCTGGCGTCCAAGGCCGGCCAACCGAGCGCCGTGTTGCTGCGCAGCCAGACACTGGGCTACGCCGGCGCCATCGACTTGCTGATCGCCATCGACCCCCATGGCAAGTTGCTTGGGGTCAAAACCCTCAAGCAATCGGAAACCCCGGGGCTGGGCGGCAAACTCGCCGACTGGCCCAATGCCTGGCTGCAAGTGTTTACCGGCAAGTCTCTAGGCGAACCAAGCGACACTGGCTGGGCCTTGAAAAAGGACCAAGGGCAATTCGATCAGATCGCAGGCGCGACCATCACCTCAAGAGCGGTGATCAATGCCACCCACGATGCGTTGCGCTACTTCGATGAACACCGGCAACCGCTGATCGGGAGCAGTGCCCATGAATAAGTCATCAACCCTGCAGAACTCGCTGATGCTTGCGCCTCTGATCGGCGTCACTGATTCGTTGGTAACGGCCCTGGGCCTGTGGCTGATGTTCGCTCTGGTGCTCAGTGTTTATGACGTGAGCATGGGTATCTTGCGCTCGCGACTGATTCCGGCAACCCATTTACTGGCCTGCCTCCTGCTGGCTGCCACACTGACCAGCTGTGCGGAACTCGCCACGCAAGCCTGGTCGCTTCAATGGCACCAGCATCTGGGGCTCTATGCCGGATTGATCGCCTTGCAATGCGTGGTGCTGGAACATAACGGTTTTTTCCAGGGCACAAGGCGTGATCGCCTGCGCCTGTGCGGCCTGTTTGGCGCCTTGATGATTGGCCTGGGCCTGCTGCGCGAGCTCATCGGCAACGGGACACTGGGTAGCCATCTGCCCTGGCTGACCGGTGCCATGCAACCGGACTGGCAAGGTTGGGTGCTCACCGCTGACGGTGGCCTGCGCTTGGCCACGCTGGCCCCCGGCGGGTTTATTCTGCTGGGGCTGCTGATCGCCGCACGTCAGGCCTGGACCCGCCCGACACCCACATTGACCTCCTTCGAGGAAACGCATCGCCCATGAATGCCGCAAAACGTCTGGAAATTTTCCGCAGGTTTCACGAAGACAATCCTGAACCGAAGACCGAGCTGGCCTATTCCTCGCCGTTCGAACTGCTGATCGCCGTGATTCTCTCGGCGCAATCGACCGATGTCGGCGTCAACAAGGCCACCGCCAAACTGTTTCCGGTGGCCAATACGCCGGCGGCGATTCATGCCTTGGGCGTCGAAGGATTATCGGAGTACATCAAGACCATCGGCCTGTATAACAGCAAAGCAAAAAACGTGATCGAAACCTGTCGCTTGCTGGTAGAGCGCCATGGCGGTGAAGTGCCGCAGACCCGCGAAGCGCTGGAAGCGTTGCCCGGCGTCGGTCGCAAGACCGCCAATGTAGTGCTCAATACCGCCTTTCGTCAGCTGACCATGGCCGTGGACACCCACATTTTCCGGGTCAGCAACCGTACCGGCATTGCTCCGGGCAAGAATGTGGTCGAGGTGGAGCAGAAACTGATGAAATTCGTGCCGAAGGAGTATCTGCTCGACGCCCATCACTGGCTGATTCTCCACGGACGCTACGTTTGCCTGGCCCGCAAGCCGCGTTGTGGCAGCTGCCGGATCGAGGACTTATGCGAATACAAGCAAAAGACCTCGGACGATTGAGGCTCTATTAGTTTTCTTGATTAACCGATTGAAAAAATCTTTTTTACCCGCCGGGAAATTGTCGATATAAGGAGCGCCAAAGGCAGTCTTAGCCTGGAGTTGACCTTATGAGCACTGGCAAAGAGCAATTGGACGTAGAAGACGACTTCACCGCCGTTGAGGCCGATGACGCAGAACCGGTGGTGGAAGTAGCGAAGACCAACCTGAGCAAACGCCGCACCATCGACAATCTGCTGGAGGAGCGCCGACTGCAAAAGCAATTGGCCGATTACGATTTTGACCTATGACACCTAAAAGCCTCCCGAAACGGAGGCTTTTTACTAAGTGCCCATCCCCGACAAACGCCCGCTCATCGCCCCTCGTCAAACGCTGGCGTTCTCATACCAGGCCATTACGTTGAGCCAATTCAATAAGATCGACCAGTGAGCGAGCATTGAGCTTCAGCAACAGGCGAGTCTTGTAAGTACTGACGGTTTTATTGCTGAGGAACATCCCATCGGCGATTTCCTTGTTTGTCTTTCCTCGGGCCAACTGCTGCAGGACCATCATTTCCCGCCCGGACAATCGATCCACCATATCGGCTTCACTGGCATTCCCAAGACTGGAGCGCACAGTATGTAGCGCCTGATTAGGAAAGTAGCTATAACCTGACAGCACGGCCTTTATTGCACTGAGCAACTCAGTAAGGTCCTGTTGTTTACAGACATATCCGGCGGCACCCGATTGCATACAACGCATGGAAAAATGCCCTGGAGCCTGGGACGTCAATATCAGCACTTTAAGAGGCATCGCCGCCGAGGTCAGGCGCGCGATAACTTCCAGCCCATCCAGCTTCGGTATTCCAATATCCAGGATAACGATATCCGGCATAAGTTCACGAGCAAGTTGCAATGCATCCACGCCATTGTCTGTTTCTGCAATGACTTCGTAGCCATGACGCTCCATTAGCATACGTACCGCAAGACGAATGACGGGGTGATCATCCACGATCAGCACTTTATTCATGGGCAATTCCAATTTTCGCTGTTCGAATTTTTAGAGCCCGCACCATAGCCTAGTCGTTTCACCCATGGCATGCCGTCCCCCTCGACCACTCGCACCGAGAGACATTACCTACAAACAACACGGATTATTCCTACAAGAAATCATTGCGCACGATGAGCCAGAGACTTTATTGGCCGGACACTGCTAAACGCTTCGACAATTTCTTTGTAACAATTCACACCCAAAAAAACAGGGTTCAACGCCCTTGGTCCGACAGACTGCGACTATTAAGCTACCCTTAAAGGTAACGAGTATCTTGCAGAATCTTACATAACCCGGCCCGAACTGCTCGAAAAATCTTACACACAGCAACACTTCACAAGCAAAACAAACCCACACAACTTTAAAACAGATAAACAGCCATACCCAGCTCCAGAACAATGCAGCTACTATATCAACCTCAACCACACAACAAAAAGAAACTTAAAATAACAAAAACAAAAACAAAAACAAAAACCACACTCATACATGCACCACCAAAAAACACCCTATAAACCAACAGAGAAAAAGATAATACCTAATGAGTAAAAAACATGATGAAACTCAAAAAAAGAATCACCAACCCCATGACAATCATTGCGATATTTGCAGCACTGTCCGAAACATCAGCTGCTGTATCCCTGCCCTTTCTTGACCACAAGGAGAGAGAGCTCTACATCTGGTTCCTGATCAGCTTTCCCTTTTATTTGCTTTTTCTTTTCTTCGCCACACTTAACTTCAATTATCGATCGCTTTACGCGCCCTCCGATTTCGAGAAGGGAAAGCATTTTATAAAAGTCATGGACAACGCTGATCACTCTGGAAACAGCACTTGCAGTGTGTCGCCTGAACGCTCGGTCCAACACCATGTGCAGCTGCCCGCGCCGCTGAAGGATCTGCACATCATTGATGCACGCTGGATAACCAAAAAAATGGGGTTCAGCGCCCTGATGGAGAGTATCCAGCACGCTCCGGATAATCCTGCACACGTGATCGTATTTCTCACGTGCGCCGATTCGGAGGTAGTGCTGAAGGACAGCGCGCTCAAGCACTGGAAACAACTAAAGAAACGCAGCAACGCAACGTTCTGTGTTTCTTACAATTTGAGCTCACATGGCGTGACGATCATGGGCTAGGTTTTGACCCGTCGCACAGAGCAAGGCAGCCCTTGAAGGAGATCAAAGGCAGGCAGAAGGAACGGTTAGAAGAAACCAGCAGAAAGCGAAACGTAATATGCAGCAGCCCTTTTTCAGAACTGTGGCCTTGTCATCGACAAGGCCACAGTTCCATTACCGCATCAAAGGTCTCAGAACAGCTTGCGGCCTTTGTTCGCCGCGATACGCATGCGCAAGGCGTTGAGCTTGATGAAACCCGCCGCATCGGCCTGGTTGTAGGCGCCGCCATCTTCCTCGAAGGTCGCGATGTTGGCGTCGAACAACGACTCGTCGGACTTGCGGCCGGTGACGATCACGTTGCCCTTGTACAGTTTCAGGCGCACTACGCCGTTCACGTGGGCCTGGGAAGCATCGATCATCTGTTGCAGCATCAGACGCTCTGGGCTCCACCAGTAACCGGTGTAGATCAGGCTGGCGTATTTAGGCATCAGCTCGTCTTTGAGGTGAGCCACTTCGCGGTCCAGGGTGATCGATTCGATCGCACGGTGAGCGCGCAGCATGATGGTGCCGCCAGGCGTTTCGTAGCAACCACGGGACTTCATGCCCACATAGCGGTTTTCGACGATATCCAGACGGCCGATACCATGTTCGCCACCGATACGGTTCAAGGTCGCCAGCACGGTGGCCGGGGTCATTTCGACGCCGTCCAGTGCAACGATGTCGCCATTGCGGTAGGTCAGTTCCAGGTACTGCGGTTTGTCTGGAGCCTTCTCCGGGGAGACGGTCCAGCGCCACATGTCTTCTTCGTGCTCGGTCCAGGTGTCTTCCAGCACGCCGCCTTCATAGGAGATGTGCAGCAGGTTGGCATCCATCGAGTACGGGGATTTTTTCTTGCCGTGACGCTCGATCGGGATCGCGTGCTTCTCGGCGTAATCCATCAGCTTCTCACGGGACAGCAGGTCCCATTCGCGCCATGGAGCGATCACTTTCACGCCTGGCTTCAAGGCGTAGGCGCCCAGTTCGAAACGAACCTGGTCGTTGCCCTTGCCGGTCGCGCCGTGGGAAATGGCGTCAGCACCGGTTTCGTTGGCGATTTCGATCAGGCGTTTGGCGATCAACGGACGAGCGATGGAAGTACCCAGCAGGTACTCGCCTTCGTAAACGGTGTTGGCGCGGAACATCGGGAACACGAAATCACGCACGAATTCTTCGCGCAGATCGTCGATATAGATTTCTTTTACGCCCATGGCCTGTGCCTTGGCGCGGGCCGGTTCGACCTCTTCGCCCTGACCCAGGTCAGCGGTGAAGGTCACTACTTCACAGTTATATGTATCCTGCAGCCACTTGAGGATCACCGAAGTGTCCAGGCCGCCGGAATACGCCAGAACGACCTTGTTTACGTCCGCCATGCCATCACTCCACGGGGTTCTACGGAAAGCTGTCAAGTCTACCGCTCATGCAGGATAATTTACAGAGGCGCGACAGCTTATGACGACGAAGCGACAGATTATGTCGAGCGAGCGACGAATTCAGCAGATTCAGGAGGTCGTCGCGCTGCTCGCGGCGGCGGTGGCTTGAGGCGCAGGTTTCTCGGTCGGTGCGACCCGTTCGAGGCGTACGGCAACCCGGCGGTTCTTCGCCCGGTTGGCGGCATTGTTGTTGGGCGCCAGCGGATAGCGCTCACCGTGAAAACGCAGGGTGATCTGCGATTCCTGCACACCATTGGCCTTGAAGAAATCCATCACCGCCAGCGCCCGGCGTCGTGACAGTTCACGGTTGGTCAGGCGGTTGCCACTGTTATCGGAATGGCCGTCGAGTTCAATGTGGTTGACCGTCGGATCGGCCTTCATGAACTCCAGCATGACCTGCAACTGGGCCTTGGCCCTGGCATCGAGATCGATACCCTCCCCCGGGAAGCCGACCTCGGATTGCTTCACTTGCTCGAAATTCTGTGGCAACAACTTGGCCACGCAACCCTGATAGTCACCATAGGCCTTGCTGAACTTGACCGGCAGCAGACGCACTTCAGACACCCGACCGTCGCCCGATGAGTGCCGAACGACCGGGCTGCGCCCCTCCATCAACCCGCTGATCAGGCGCCCGGCCTGCACTTGCGAGCTGTTGAACAGCACGTTGCCACTACCGATTCTCACCGACCCCAGGTTTATGTCGCCACGCCCCGGCTGCCATGGCGCGGCTGCCGCCAGCAAAGTCGCAGATCCCCCACCAATCATTGAGTTGTAGGCCTTCAGACGAAATGTCGCCTGCTCGCCGGCGCGACGCACAAACTCACCCGAACCGAAATCGGTAATCGGTTGAGTCAGGCGGCATTCGAATTTGTCACCTTCGACCGTCCACTCGATGCTCTCCAGACGAGTCTGGAAAGTGAGCGCCATCGCGGGAAGGCTGGCAAACACACTGAGCAAGGCTAAATAACGCTGGCGCACGGGAGGCTCCACTGGCTTCTACGACAAAAAGACCGACACACAAATTCACGGCCTGCCTGTTGGGTATCGGAAGCTTGTCGTAAAACTTGATAGCGAGTGCCTGGAAGAGTCTTTTCCGGTAGCATTCCCCTGAGTTTGACCCGCCTGGAATTCCCTCATGTCCGACCGCCTGACCCTGCTGCGTCCCGACGACTGGCACATTCATCTTCGCGATGGTGCCGTGTTGACCAATACCGTCGCGGATGTCGCGCGCACCTTTGGTCGCGCCATCATCATGCCCAACCTGGTACCTCCGGTGCGCAACGCTGCTGAAGCCGATGGCTATCGCCAGCGGATTCTCGCCGCACGTCCGGCCGGCAGCCGTTTCGAACCGCTGATGGTTCTGTACCTGACCGACCGCACCCAGCCCGAAGAAATTCGTGAGGCCAAGGCCAGCGGTTTCATTCACGCCGCCAAGCTGTACCCGGCCGGCGCGACCACCAACTCGGACTCTGGCGTCACCAGCATCGACAAGATTTTCCCTGCACTGGAGGCCATGGCCGAAGTCGGGATGCCTTTGCTGGTTCACGGTGAAGTCACCCGTGGCGATATCGACGTTTTCGATCGGGAAAAAATCTTCATCGATGAGCACATGCGTCGCGTGGTCGAGCGTTTCCCGACGCTCAAAGTGGTGTTCGAACACATCACCACCGCCGATGCCGTGCAGTTCGTCAACGCGGCTCCGGCCAACGTTGGCGCCACCATCACCGCGCATCACCTGCTGTACAACCGCAACCACATGCTGGTGGGCGGGATTCGGCCGCACTTCTATTGCCTGCCGATCCTCAAGCGCAATACCCACCAGGAAGCCCTGCTCGACGCCGCCACCAGCGGCAGCGACAAGTTCTTCCTCGGCACCGACTCGGCCCCCCATGCCCAGCACGCCAAAGAAGCGGCTTGCGGCTGTGCCGGTTGCTACACCGCTTATGCCGCGATCGAGATGTATGCCGAAGCCTTCGAACAGCGTAATGCGCTGGACAAGCTCGAAGCCTTCGCCAGCCTCAATGGCCCGCGTTTCTACGGTCTGCCGGCGAACACCGATCGCATCACCCTGGTCCGCGAAGAGTGGACCGCCCCAACCAGCCTGCCATTTGGCGAGCTGACCGTTATCCCGCTGCGCGCCGGTGAAAAACTGCGCTGGCGCCTGCTGGAGGAACACGCGTGAGTGAAGACCATTTCGACGACGAACAGGACGGTCAAGGCGGTGGAGGTGGTCCTCGTCATCCAATGGCTGCCAGATTCCGTGGTTACCTGCCGGTTGTCGTCGACGTAGAAACCGGTGGCTTCAACTCGGCCACCGACGCCCTGCTGGAAATTGCTGCAACCACCATCGCCATGGATGAAAAAGGGTTCGTGTACCCCGATCACACCTACTTCTTCCGGGTCGAGCCATTCGAAGGCGCCAACATCGAAGCAGCGGCCCTGGAATTCACCGGGATCAAACTCGATCACCCGTTGCGCATGGCAGTGAGTGAAGAAGCGGCGCTGACCGATATCTTCCGTGGCATTCGCAAGGCCCTGAAAGCCAACGGTTGCAAACGGGCGATTCTGGTCGGTCACAACAGCAGCTTCGACCTGGGTTTCCTCAACGCGGCAGTCGCGCGCCTGGACATGAAACGCAATCCGTTTCACCCGTTCTCCAGCTTCGACACCGCGACCCTCGCCGGTCTTGCCTACGGTCAAACCGTACTGGCCAAGGCCTGTCAGGCAGCGGACATCGATTTCGACGGTCGCGAGGCTCATTCGGCTCGCTACGATACCGAGAAGACCGCTGAGCTGTTCTGCGGCATCGTCAATCGCTGGAAACAGATGGGCGGCTGGGAAGACTACAACGACTGAGGCTGGTCGCCGTTTTATCCCGCCCATAAAAAAACCGGCCTCAGTGAGGCCGGTTTTTTATTGCCGGACGCCTGGCTTACAGCGCAGCAGCGTGCTCGGTCAGGTAAGCCGCAACGCCTTCTGGCGAAGCGTTCATGCCTTTGTCGCCTTTTTTCCAGTTGGCAGGGCAAACTTCGCCGTGCTCTTCGTGGAATTGCAGAGCGTCAACCAGACGGATCAGCTCTTCCATGTTACGGCCCAGCGGCAGGTCGTTGACGATCTGCGAGCGGACAACGCCTTTGTCGTCGATCAGGAACGCACCACGGAAAGCCACGCCGTCAGCGGACTGAACGTCGTAAGCCTTCATGATTTCCTGCTTGATGTCAGCAGCCATGGTGTAACGAACCTGGCCGATACCGCCATTGTTCACCGGGGTGTTGCGCCACGCGTTGTGGGTGAAGTGCGAGTCGATCGAAACGGCGACCACTTCAACGTTGCGTGCCTTGAAGTCAGCCATGCGGTTGTCCAGAGCGATCAGCTCGGACGGGCAAACGAAGGTGAAGTCCAGTGGGTAGAAGAACACCAGGCCGTATTTGCCTTTGATGGCCGCGGACAGGGTGAAGCTGTCGACGATTTCGCCATTGCCGAGTACGGCCGGTACGGTGAAGTCAGGGGCTTGTTTGCCTACGAGTACGCTCATTGGATATCTCCTGGTGTAATAACGTTGAAGAACAGGGCTCATGCCAGCCTGTCACCCTCAGGCGACAGCCCTGTGACACGAACCTCCTTCGCAAAAGGCCGACCATCATACACCGCGTTTTTCGCCTGTCCTTAGCGGTTTTTTTCTGACGGGCAAAATGGCCGCTGCAATATTTTTTACAGTGCGCGAGAGTAAACCGTTCGTCAGTCATAGGCCCTTATGACGAAAAGCCTTCTGAAACCACTTTGACAATCATTCTCGTTAACATTAAGATCCATCGCAATTGAGTCACAACCAGCGACGGTTCTCACTTATGTATGTCTGCCTCTGCACTGGCGTCACCGACGGTCAAATCCGCGATGCAATCTATGAAGGTTGCTGCAGCTACAAAGAAGTCCGTCAGGCTACCGGCGTAGCCAGCCAATGCGGCAAATGCGCTTGCCTGGCCAAGGAAGTGGTGCGTGAAACTCTGGGCAAACTGCAAACGGCCCAGGCGGCGATCCCCTACCCCGTAGAATTTACAGCCGCATAACTACCGTATTTCGAAGAACCGGACTTGATGTCCGGTTTTTTTATGTCTGAAAATCAATCGCTTAGGCCTTAGACGCGGAACACAAACATTCTTATTCCGATTAATTTTCATTTAAGTTTCAATAACTTAGGTTTGACACTGTTAATTACGCAGCTCAAACTCCGCCTTATATACAGCTAATACAGGGCAGGACTCCCACCATGAAAGGCGACGTTACAGTCATCCAGCATCTCAACAAAATCCTTGCCAATGAACTGGTCGCGATCAATCAGTACTTCCTGCACGCGCGCATGTATGAAGATTGGGGCCTGAACAAGCTCGGCAAGCACGAGTACCACGAATCCATCGACGAGATGAAGCACGCTGACAAGCTGATCAAGCGCATCCTGTTCCTTGAAGGCCTGCCGAACGTCCAGGACCTGGGCAAGCTGCACATCGGTGAACACACCAAGGAAATGCTTGAGTGTGACTTGAAGATCGAACGCGACGGTCATGCCGACCTGAAAGTCGCTATCGCCCATTGCGAAACCGTTGGCGACTTCGGTAGCCGTGAACTGCTCGAAGACATTCTTGAATCCGAAGAAGAACATATCGACTGGCTGGAAACCCAGCTGGGCCTGATCGATAAAGTCGGCCTTGAGAACTATCTGCAATCGCAGATGGGCGAAGAGTAAGTTCTACGCCGCTAACCCCGACGCAATAAAAAGCCCCGCTCTCTTTACAGAGGCGGGGCTTTTTACATGCTGAAGATCAAAAGATCGCAGCCTGCGGCAGCTCCTGCGGGAACCGAATCAGGCTTCGGTCTTGGCAGCGGCGGCTTTGGCGGCGGCGTCTTTGATCAGTGCCTGCAACGAACCGTCGGCAGACATTTCAGTCATGATATCGCTACCACCAACCAGCTCACCGGCAACCCACAGTTGTGGGAAGGTTGGCCAGTTGGCGTACTTTGGCAGGTTGGCGCGGATTTCCGGGTTCTGCAGGATATCCACATAGGCAAACTTTTCACCACAGGCCATCACAGCCTGGGCGGCTTTCGCGGAGAACCCACACTGCGGGGCATTCGGCGAGCCTTTCATGTAAAGCAGAATGGTGTTGTTGGCAATCTGCTCTTTAATCGTTTCGATGATATCCATGGAGCACCTCGGCTGAACTTTCCGACTCAGTGGTCGGCACGGTGGCGCATTGTAACGGAAACCCGAGCGCCATGCTCGGCCTCCCCGACAGACATGTTCACGCCGCCACCACGGTCACCGGCACGCCGTTCAACGCCGCATTGCCCGACAACTCATCGAGTTGACATTCGTCAGTCAGGTCATTGGCGCTGGAACCTGGCTGGCCACTGGCAATCGTCATCTGCACGCCCGGTCGCGCATGACCCCAACCGTGGGGCAGGCTGACCACTCCTTTCATCATATCGAGGCTGGCGACCACTTCAACCTCGATCACGCCGACCCGTGAACTGACGCGCACCCGCTGCCCATCGCTGAGCCCGCGGCTGGCCAGGTCGTCGGGGTGCATCAACAGTTGATGGCGCGACTTGCCCTTCACCAGACGGTGATAGTTGTGCATCCATGAGTTGTTGCTGCGCACATGGCGGCGACCGATCATCAGCAACTCATCGGCGGCTGGTGCTTGCAACGCCGCAAAGCGCGCCAGATCGGCGAGGATCTCCACAGGCGCCGCCTGGACACGCTGATTGGCTGTTTTCAGGCGTGGCGCCAGGTTGGGCTTGAGTGCGCCGAGATCGACACCGTGAGGGTGATCGAACAAGGTCGCCAGCGACAGTTTGTGCTCTGAAGCATCGCCATACAGGCCCATCCGCAGCCCCCGGTCGATCATCTGCGCCGGCGCAATGGTCGGTTTCAGCTCCTTGCCGGTCTTCGCCGCAAAGGCCTTGGCCAGCCCCACGAAGATCTCCCAGTCATGCAGCGCGCCTTGCGGCTTGGCGAGAATCGCCCGGTTGAAACGGGTGACGTTGCGCACCGCGAACATATTGAACGTGGTGTCGTAATGATCGTTTTCCAGCGCCGAAGTCGACGGCAGGATCAGGTCGGCATAACGCGTGGTTTCATTGATGTACAGGTCGACGCTGACCATGAACTCCAGCCCGTCCAGCGCCTGCTCCAGCTGTCGGCCATTGGGTGTGGACAACACCGGATTACCCGCCACGGTGATCAGCGCACGGACCTGCCCTTCCCCTTCGGTGAGCATCTCTTCGGCCAGCGCCGCCACCGGCAACTCGCCACCGTATTCAGGACGCCCGGACACGCGGCTTTGCCACAGATTGAAATGGCCGCCCGACGTGGACGCCACCAGGTCCACCGCTGGCTCGGTGCACAACGCACCGCCGACACGATCAAGGTTGCCGGTCACCAGATTGATCAATTGCACCAGCCAATGGCACAAGGTGCCGAAGGCCTGGGTCGAGACGCCCATGCGGCCATAGCAGACCGCCGTCGGGGCTGCCGCGAAGTCCCGCGCCAGTTGACGGATCTGTTCGGCGGGTACTGCGCACAGCGCGCTCATGGCCTCGGCAGTGAAACCTGCGATCGCCTGGCGCACTTCATCCAGACCATCGACCTGCAAATGACTGTCGCGAGTCAGGCCTTCAGCGAATAACGTATTGAGCAGCCCGAACAACAGCGCCGCATCGCCGCCGGGGCGCACGAACAAATGCTGGTCGGCAATCGCCGCCGTTTCGCTGCGACGCGGATCGATCACCACCACTTTGCCACCCCGGGCCTGAATCGCCTTGAGGCGCTTCTCCACATCCGGCACGGTCATGATGCTGCCGTTGGAGGCCAGCGGATTGCCGCCCAGGATCAACATGAAATCGGTGTGATCGATATCCGGGATCGGCAACAGCAAGCCGTGGCCGTACATCAGATGACTGGTCAGGTGATGGGGCAACTGATCGACCGACGTCGCGGAAAACCGGTTACGGGTTTTCAACAGGCCAAGGAAGTAATTGCTGTGGGTCATCAACCCGTAGTTGTGCACGCTGGGGTTGCCCTGATAGACCGCCACCGCGTTCTGCCCGTGACGCTCCTGAATCGCCGCCAGGCGTTCGGCTACAAGGCTGAACGCATCTTCCCACTCGATTGGCTGCCACTCGCTACCCACTCGCTGCATCGGCTGACGCAGGCGATCCGGGTCGTTCTGAATGTCTTGCAGGGCCACCGCCTTGGGGCAGATATGCCCACGGCTGAAGCTGTCCTGAGGGTCGCCCTTGATCGAGGTGATCTGCGCACCGCTGCCTTCGACCTCGGTGGTTTCGATGGTCAGGCCGCAGATGGCTTCACACAGGTGGCACGCACGGTGATGGAGAGTCTTGGTCATGGCCAGTCTCTGTTTTGTTCTGGGCGGGCAATGTCGGCCGCGGGAACAAAACTATGGCGCGTGACTCGCCACCGCGCCAGCGACGTTCGTCTTGTGAATCGACGACCATCAGGCCGGCCGATGGCAGCAAGGGGATCAGTTCGGCGGCAAACTCGGCGGCGCCTGCAGCTGGATTTCCTCGATGGTTTCGATCTGCTCGTGGGCGACGTGCACGCCGGTGAGTTCGCCGATCAGCCGCCAATGCTCGTCGAGCCCGGCGCTGATGGTGGCCATGCGATCGATCATGCGCCGGCCAGCCGCCTTGGTGACTTCGTCTTCACTGCGTAACAACTCGAAAGACATCGAGGTCATGGAAGCTGTGAGATGGGTCAGAGAGCGAGCCGTAAGGCCGAGTAGCTCCATCAATAACTGTTCTTTCGATTCCATTCCTGAGGCTTCCTGCGTCGCTCGTGCTTTATTTATAACCCAGCACTTTGCATTAGCAAATGTTTCAGATCAGACACATTGTCCGCCAAAGGTTCGAATGACAGGTCAAAAACCGACTGCCAGTATGTCGCCCGCGCCCAGTCTGATTGCCAAGCCCGGCGAGCCCAGTGTACAAATGGTCAGCTGCTGTCAGGAAACAGGCTTCAAAAGCGCTACCGCGGTCACCCCCGTAGCCTCTCTGAAATCCTCTAAACACTGTAGCCTATTGGAAAAACGCGACATTTAATGTCAATATCGCGCCTCCCCCTATTTCGTCGCCCCGTGCGGCTTACGCCGCAGGTCTCGCCCGTTTTTCAGTTAAACAAGGCTTTGAGTATCTGCGGTCTGTTGCAAAAAGGTAGTCAATGATGAGCGCAAGGCACTTTCTCTCCCTGATGGATTGCACGCCCGAAGAGCTGGTCAGCGTGATCCGTCGAGGCGTTGAGCTCAAGGACCTGCGTAACCGCGGCGTACTGTTCGAGCCTTTGAAAAACCGCGTCCTGGGGATGATTTTCGAGAAGTCCTCGACCCGTACCCGTATTTCGTTCGAAGCCGGCATGATCCAGCTCGGTGGCCAGGCGATCTTCCTGTCGCCGCGCGATACTCAGCTGGGCCGTGGCGAACCGATCGGCGACGCCGCCATTGTCATGTCGAGCATGCTCGATGCAGTGATGATCCGTACGTTTTCGCACAGCACCCTGACCGAATTCGCCGCCAATTCGCGAGTCCCGCTGATCAACGGCCTGTCCGATGATCTGCACCCGTGCCAGTTGCTGGCCGACATGCAAACCTTCCTCGAACACCGCGGTTCGATCCAAGGCAAGACCGTGGCCTGGATCGGCGACGGCAACAACATGTGCAACAGCTATATAGAAGCGGCGATCCAGTTCGACTTCCAGTTGCGCATCGCCTGCCCGGAGGGTTACGAACCCAACCCTGAATTCGTGGCCAAGGCCGGCGATCGTGTAAGCATCGTCCGCGATCCTCAGGAAGCCGTGCGCGGCGCGCATCTGGTGAGCACCGACGTCTGGACCTCCATGGGCCAGGAAGAGGAAACCGCCAAGCGCCTGAAGCTGTTCGCACCGTTCCAGGTCAATCGTGCCCTGCTCGACCTGGCCGCACCGGACGTGCTGTTCATGCATTGCCTGCCGGCCCACCGTGGCGAGGAAATCAGCCTCGACCTGCTCGACGACCCGCGTTCGGTGGCCTGGGATCAAGCCGAAAACCGCCTGCATGCACAAAAGGCCCTGCTCGAGTTTCTCGTCCCACCTTCGTACCATCACGCATGAGCCAGCCATTACTGCTGAACCTGCGCAATCTGGCCTGTGGTTATCAAAACCAGCGGGTTGTGCAGAACCTCAACCTGCATTTGAATGCCGGCGATATCGGTTGCCTGCTGGGCTCCTCGGGCTGTGGCAAAACCACCACCCTGCGGGCCATTGCCGGTTTCGAACCGGTGCACGAGGGTGAGATCCAGTTGGCGGGCGAGACCATCTCCAGCGCCGGTTTCACCCTCGCCCCGGAGAAACGTCGGATCGGCATGGTGTTCCAGGATTACGCGCTGTTTCCGCATTTGAGCGTGGCCGAGAACATCGCCTTCGGGATCCGCAAGCACCCGCAAAAGGATCGTGTCACCGAAGAATTGCTCGAACTGGTCAACCTGAAAAACCTCGGCAAGCGCTTTCCCCATGAGCTGTCCGGTGGCCAGCAGCAGCGGGTTGCACTGGCCCGCGCCCTGGCGCCGGAACCGCAACTGTTGTTGCTCGACGAACCGTTCTCCAACCTTGACGGTGAACTGCGACGCAAGCTCAGCCATGAAGTACGCGACATTCTCAAGGCTCGCGGCACCAGTGCGATTCTGGTGACCCACGACCAGGAAGAAGCCTTCGCGGTCAGCGACCATGTCGGCGTTTTCAAGGAAGGTCGCCTGGAGCAGTGGGATACGCCCTACAACCTCTATCACGAACCGCTGACACCGTATGTGGCCAGTTTCATTGGCCAGGGTTACTTCATTCGCGGTCAGTTGAGCAGCCCGGAGTCGGTGCAGACCGAGTTGGGTGAATTGCGCGGCAACCGTGCCTACACCTGGCCGATCGGTGGCGCCGTGGACGTATTGCTGCGTCCGGACGATATCGTCTATGCACCGTCCAGCCCACTGAGGGCGCAGATTGTCGGCAAGAGCTTCCAGGGTGCATCAACGCTGTACCGCTTGCAGTTGCCTACAGGCGCACAACTGGAGTCGATCTTCCCGAGCCATGCCGATCATCTGGTCGGTGCTGAAGTAGGCATTCGGGTAGCGGCGGAACACCTGGTGCTGTTCCAGGCCTCCGGCAGTACAGCGGCGCAGATTCCGACGATCGAGTCCGGGGTTCGGCGCTACAGCGCTGCCAGATGAACAACGCGGACATAGGTGGGAGCGAGCTCCCACCTATTGGATTTTCGTTTAACCCAGCATTAGCGTTCCGCTCGCGACCAGCGTCGCATTCCCGCCAATACTCACCCGATCCCCTTCCAGCTGACAAAACAACTCCCCGCCACGCGCCGAGCACTGATAAGCCGTCAGACTCGACTTGCTCAAGCGTTTCGACCAGTACGGAATCAGGCTGCAATGGGTTGAACCGGTCACCGGGTCTTCGTTGATGCCGATCGCCGGGGCAAAGTAGCGCGACACAAAATCATGCTTGTTGCCTCTGGCTGTCACGATGGCGCCCGGCCACGGCAGTTTCGCCAGGGCAATCATGTCCGGCTGACAATCGAGCACCGCCTGCTCGGACTCCAGCACCACGAACAATTCCTTCG
Organism: Pseudomonas sp. P1_A1; assembly: GCF_056406935.1. NCBI lineage: Bacteria > Pseudomonadati > Pseudomonadota > Gammaproteobacteria > Pseudomonadales > Pseudomonadaceae > Pseudomonas > Pseudomonas sp. P1_A1. Next base: position 281,840 of record NZ_JBFTZE010000007.1, read on the forward strand.
AGCCCAGCACATCGACCGCCTCGACGCCCAAGGCGCGCTCGACATCCCGGGTCATGCCCACTTCCGACGGCACGACTGCCGGGAAATCCAGCCACAAGCGCCCACCCTCTCGGCTGACACTCAACGGGCCGGACTTGCAGATGAAGTCCAGTCGCTCGACCGGTTCTTTATAGAGTTCAAACAGCACGTAGGCGCTGGCCAGGGTCGCATGACCGCACAACGGGACTTCCGTGGTCGGGGTAAACCAGCGGATGCGCCAGACAGAACCCTCACGCACCAGGAACGCGGTTTCGGCGAGGTTATGTTCGGCGGCGATTTTTTGCATCAACTCATCATCGAGCCAGCTGTCGAGCCGGTACACCATCGCGGGGTTGCCACTGAACGGCCTATCACTGAACGCATCGATCTGATGAAACTCAAGCTCCATGGCACTGCTCCTTTTTCCAGGTCGCCGAGCATGACGCCGTGGACAATGCTTCACCAGTGACAGAACGAATCAATTTTCACCATACAGCGCCAGGACGAAAACCCGAGCCCCCTCTATTCAGGCGCGACCGATATCGGCGAACTTCGCCTGGGTGTGTTCGGCCAACACGGCAGGCGCCACTTCGACTTCCAGGCCGCGCCGCCCGGCGCTGACGAAGATGCTGGAAAACGGCTGGGCCGAATGATCGATAAAAGTGCGCAGGCGCTTCTTCTGTCCGAGCGGGCTGATACCGCCCAACAGATATCCCGTCGAACGCTGCGCAGCGGCTGGATCGGCCATTTCGACTTTTTTCACGCCTGCGGCCTGTGCCAGCGCCTTCAAGTCCAGACTTCCGACGACCGGCACCACCGCCACCAATAACTCCCCCTTCTCGCTGGCCGCCAGCAATGTCTTGAACACCTGCGCGGGGTCCAGGCCCAGTTTTTCCGCGGCCTCCAGACCATAGGACGCTGCCTTCGGATCATGTTCGTAACTGTGCACGCGATGTTCGGCACGAACTTTTTTCAACAAATCCAATGCGGGTGTCATGACAGCTCCAGGCTTGGCGGCAGAAGAAAAATACTGCGCAGGATTCTAGGTCATTGATCGATAAAAGGCTCTATTGCGGTGCTATTTCCAGAGCCTGGCCGGACTTTCGGTCGTTCGTCCACACGCTTCTCGCCCGATGAACGATGCGATCATTCACAGGACTAATAGTTTAAATATGACTGATGGTTCACTTTCGACCTTTGACAGCAGCGCTTCTTGTCTATATTTTTTCGAATGTGAACACAGCACGAATATCTCACCGCAGCACCCGGCAGTATGCCGAGCACAGGATGGGGATCCTGCCTCGGTGAAAATCGCGCTTTGACCTCGATGGAAAAGCGCCACACAACAACAAAAACGAGGTTTTCAATGACAACTGCGTTACAACAACCGTCGCTCTCGAGCCAATGCATGGCCGAGTTTCTGGGTACTGCACTGCTGATCTTTTTCGGTACCGGCTGCGTTGCCGCGCTCAAGGTGGCGGGTGCCAGCTTCGGCTTGTGGGAAATCAGCATCATCTGGGGGATTGGCGTCAGCATGGCGATCTACCTCACCGCCGGCGTTTCCGGTGCGCACCTCAACCCTGCCGTGAGTATCGCGCTGAGCATTTTCGCTGACTTCGAAAAGCGCAAACTGCCTTTCTATATCTTCTCCCAGGTCGCCGGCGCCTTCTGCGGGGCATTGTTGGTTTACACGCTGTACAGCAACCTGTTCTTCGATTTCGAACAAACTCACCAAATGGTTCGTGGCACCGAAGCCAGCCTTGAATTGGCCTCGGTGTTCTCCACCTTCCCGAACCCTGCCCTGTCCACGGGCCAGGCCTTTCTGGTTGAAGTGATCATCACCGCCATTCTGATGGGCGTGATCATGTCGCTTACCGACGACAACAATGGCCTGCCCAAAGGACCGCTGGCGCCGTTGCTGATCGGCCTGCTGATTGCCGTTATCGGCAGCTCGATGGGCCCGCTGACCGGTTTCGCGATGAACCCGGCCCGCGACTTCGGTCCTAAACTGATGACTTTCTTCGCAGGCTGGGGTGAAATTTCCTTCACTGGCGGACGCGATATCCCGTACTTCCTGATTCCGGTTTTCGCACCGATTGTCGGTGCCTGTCTCGGTGCTGCAGCTTATCGCGGGCTGATTGCCCGTCATCTGCCCAGCGCCATACCTGCTACAAAGGACGCAGCACTGGCCATTGACGGCAAACCAAGAACGTCTTGAAACCGTTGGCGCGTGATCCTGCCCATTTGATCCCGCGCCTGACTTCACTTCCTTATTTCGTCCAAGGCAATCGACATGACCGACATTCAGAATAAGAACTACATCATTGCCCTCGATCAGGGTACGACCAGCTCCCGCGCGATCATTTTCGATCGCGACGCGAACGTGGTTTGCACCGCCCAGCGTGAATTCGCACAGCATTACCCGCAAGCCGGTTGGGTTGAACACGACCCGATGGAAATCTTCGCCACCCAAAGCGCCGTGATGGTCGAGGCCCTGGCTCAAGCCGGCCTGCATCACGACCAGGTCGCGGCCATCGGCATCACCAACCAGCGCGAAACCACCGTGGTCTGGGACAAGACCACTGGCCGCCCAATCTACAACGCGATCGTCTGGCAGTGCCGCCGCAGCACCGAAATCTGCCAGCAGCTCAAGCGCGATGGCCACGAGCAATACATCAGCGACACCACGGGCCTGGTCACCGACCCGTACTTCTCCGGCACCAAACTCAAGTGGATCCTCGACAATGTCGAAGGCAGCCGTGAGCGGGCGCGCAAGGGTGAACTGCTGTTCGGCACCGTCGACAGCTGGCTGATCTGGAAATTTACCGGCGGCAAGGTGCACGTCACCGACTACACCAACGCCTCGCGCACCATGCTCTTCAACATCCACACGCTGGAGTGGGACGCGAAGATGCTGGACGTCCTCGACATCCCGCGCGAGATGCTGCCGGAAGTTAAGTCCTCGTCCGAAATCTACGGCCACACCAAAAGCGGCATCGCCATTGGCGGTATCGCCGGCGACCAGCAGGCCGCCCTGTTCGGCCAAATGTGTGTCGAGCCTGGCCAGGCGAAAAACACCTACGGCACCGGCTGCTTCCTGCTGATGAACACCGGCGACAAAGCGGTGAAGTCCAAGCACGGCATGCTGACCACCATCGCTTGCGGCCCGCGCGGCGAAGTGGCCTATGCGTTGGAAGGCGCGGTGTTCAACGGCGGCTCCACCGTGCAGTGGCTGCGTGACGAACTGAAGATCATCAATGACGCCCACGACACCGAATACTTCGCCAACAAGGTCAAGGACAGCAACGGCGTGTACCTGGTGCCAGCCTTCACCGGCCTGGGCGCTCCGTACTGGGACCCGTATGCCCGTGGCGCGTTGTTCGGCCTGACCCGTGGCGTACGCGTGGATCACATCATTCGTGCGGCGCTTGAGTCGATTGCCTACCAGACCCGCGACGTTCTGGACGCCATGCAGCAGGATTCCGGCGAACGCCTGAAAGCCCTGCGCGTGGACGGCGGCGCAGTGGCGAACAATTTCCTGATGCAATTCCAGGCCGACATCCTYGGCACTCAAGTCGAGCGCCCGAAAATGCGCGAAACCACCGCGTTGGGCGCCGCTTACCTGGCGGGTTTGGCCTGCGGTTTCTGGGGCAGCCTGGACGAGTTGCGCGGCAAGGCGGTGATCGAGCGCGAGTTTGAACCAGCGCTGGACGAAACCGCGAAGGAAAAACTCTACGCTGGCTGGAAAAAAGCCGTCAGCCGCACTCGCGATTGGGAACCGCACGAAGGCGCTGAATAAGCCACGGACCGGACTCGTATCCGGTTGTAACTGGTAGGGAGCGGATTCCTGCGGCATCATGGGCAAATTTTGCACGGCAGCCCAAAGGAAGCCCCATGAATCTGCCTCCCCGTCAGCAGCAAATCCTTGAACTGGTCCGCGAACGCGGCTATGTCAGCATCGAGGAAATGGCCCAGCTGTTCGTCGTTACACCGCAAACCATCCGCCGCGATATCAATCAACTGGCGGAAGTGAATCTGTTGCGTCGCTATCACGGCGGCGCAGCCTACGACTCCAGCGTCGAAAATACCGCCTACGCCATGCGCGCCGATCAGATGCGCGATGAAAAGCAGCGTATTGGCGAAGCCATTGCGGCGCAGATTCCCGATCATGCCTCGCTGTTCATCAATATCGGCACCACCACCGAATCCATTGCTCGGGCGCTGCTCAACCACAGCCACCTGAAGATCATCACCAACAACCTGCATGTGGCCTCGATGCTCAGCGCCAAGGACGACTTCGACGTGCTGCTGACCGGTGGCAACGTACGGCGTGACGGTGGCGTGGTCGGTCAGGCCAGCGTCGACTTCATTAACCAGTTCAAGGTCGACTTCGCCCTGGTCGGCATCAGTGGTATCGATGAAGACGGCAGCTTGCTGGATTTCGACTATCAGGAAGTGCGGGTGTCCCAGGCGATCATCGCCAATGCCCGGCAGGTGATTCTCGCGGCGGACTCCAGCAAATTCGGGCGCAACGCCATGATTCGCCTGGGGCCGATCAGCCTGATCGATTGCCTGGTCACCGACCAGCCGCCTTCGCCGGCCCTGGCGCAGTTGTTGAGCCAGCACAAGATTCGGCTCGAAGTGGTTTAAGGCTTTCAGCCTCTCAAGATCGCAGCCTTCGGCAGCCCCTACAGGATTTGAGTGAACCTGTAGGAGCTGCCGAAGGCTGCGATCTTTTGCTTTTAATGTTCGAAAATTTTCCTTTAGCCGCCCTTCGATCAGTATTTTCAATCGAAGCACGCTGGCTGTGGGCGTCTTTATGGGCTAGTATTTTCGCAAATGAACATTAATGTTCGAATTCAAATATAGAAATCTAAAAAGCCCGAGGCCAGCCGATGCCCACTTCTACCTTGCCTACGCCCCCTCTCGCCGAGGTCTACGATATCGCCGTCATTGGTGGTGGGATCAATGGCGTGGGGATCGCAGCGGATGCTGCCGGTCGCGGCCTTTCGGTGTTCCTTTGCGAAAAGGATGATCTGGCCAGCCACACCTCGTCGGCCAGCAGCAAGCTGATCCACGGTGGCCTGCGCTACCTGGAGCATTATGAATTCCGCCTGGTGCGCGAAGCCCTGGCCGAGCGCGAAGTGCTGCTGGCCAAGGCGCCGCACATCGTCAAACAGATGCGCTTCGTGCTGCCGCACCGCCCGCACCTGCGTCCGGCCTGGATGATCCGCGCCGGCCTGTTCCTTTATGACCACCTCGGCAAACGGGAAAAACTCGAAGGTTCGAAAAGCCTGAAGTTCGGCCCGGACAGCCCGCTGAAAAGCGAAATCACCAAAGGCTTCGAATACTCCGATTGCTGGGTCGATGACGCACGCCTCGTCGTGCTGAACGCCATGGCTGCCCGCGAGAAAGGTGCCCACGTTCACACCCAGACCCGCTGCGTCAGTGCCCGTCGCACCAAGGGCCTGTGGCACATGAACCTGGAACGCGCCGATGGCAGCCTGTTTTCGATCCGCGCCAAGGCACTGGTGAACGCAGCAGGCCCATGGGTCGCCCAGTTCATTCGTGACGACCTGAAGATGGAATCGCCGTACGGCATCCGTCTGATCCAGGGTAGCCACCTGATCGTGCCAAAGCTGTACGAAGGCGAACACGCGCACATTCTGCAAAACGAAGATCAGCGCATCGTCTTCACCATTCCGTATCTGAACCACTTCACTCTGATCGGCACCACCGACCGCGAGTACACCGGCGACCCGGCAAAAGTGGCAATCACTGAAGGCGAAACCGATTACCTGCTGAAAGTGGTCAATGCCCACTTCAAGAAGCAACTCAGCCGTGAAGACATTCAGCACAGCTACTCCGGCGTTCGTCCGCTGTGCAACGACGAATCCGACAACCCGTCGGCCGTCACCCGCGACTACACCCTGGCATTGTCGGGCTCTGGCGAAGACGCGCCGTTGCTGTCGGTGTTCGGCGGCAAGCTGACGACCTACCGCAAACTGGCCGAGTCGGCGCTGGCGCAACTGGCTCCGTACTTCACGCACATCAAGCCAAGCTGGACCGCCAGTGCGCCCCTGCCCGGCGGCGAAGACATGACGACTCCGCAGGCGTTGAGTTCGCTGATCCGCGACAAGTTCGACTGGGTGCCTACCGAGATCGCCCGTCGCTGGTCCACCACTTATGGCAACCGCACCTGGCGCATGCTCGAAGGCGTGGAAAACCTCGGCGACCTGGGCGAACACATCGGCGGCGGCCTCTACACCCGCGAAGTCGACTACCTGTGCAGCGAAGAATGGGCGACCACCGCCGATGACATCCTGTGGCGCCGCAGCAAGCTTGGGCTGTTCACCACACCGGCGGAACAGCAAAAGCTCAAGGACTACCTGAACAAGCTTGAACAGAACCGCAGCAAGATCGAAGCGGCCTGATCGGATATCCGGTTAAACCAAAGCCCCTGAATCTCACGATTCAGGGGCTTTTTCATACTCCGCAAAACTGTAGGAGCGAGCGGTGCGGCGATCCGACTTGCCCGCGAAGAACGATAAAGCGGTTCAACAG